>DATDJH010000295.1:0-17738 GCA_036520635.1 Acidimicrobiia bacterium | reverse complement strand
TCGAGGGGACCTGGGAGCGTGCGACCGAGCAGGATTGGTACACGTTGACCGACGCCGATGGCAACAACATCGCCGTCCCACCCGGCCAGGTCTGGATCTCACTCGTTCCCGACATCGGCGGACTGACCTACGAGTAGGCGCCAAAGGCCCTTACTCAGTCTCAAGTCTCAAGGCAGCTAGCGTCGACGGCTTGGCCGGAGACACAGCTTCCAGGCGGGTCGAACAGTCGTTGCAACTAGCGCATGCGGCTCAGCCGACGCTCAACGCATTCACCCTGATCGACGATGAGCGCGCCCTCTCCCGCGCCAGGGAGATCGACGAGGCGGGCACTGGCGGGCTGTTGGCCGGAGTCCCCATCGCCTTGAAGGACCTCATCGACCACCAGGGCCGGGTGACCACCTGCGGTTCGGCCTTCTACCGCCACCTTGCCACGACGACGGCACCGGCGGTGACGCGTCTGGAGGACGCCGGGGGCGTCGTCATCAGCCGCGCTGGGCTGCATGAGTTCGCATTTGGGTTCTCGAGCGAGAACCAGCACTTCGGGCCGGTCCGCAATCCATGGGATCCCACCACCTCGCCCGGGGGCTCTTCAGGAGGAAGCGGCGCCGCTGTCGCCGCGGGCATCACCCCCATCGCTATCGGCACCGACACCGGGGGCTCAGTCCGGGTCCCAGCCGCGCTGTGTGGTTGCTTCGGCCTGAAGGTCACTCCGGGCCGCATCCCCCTGGATGGGGTGTTCCCTCTGGTCCCGTCGATCGACACGGTCGGACCGCTCGCAGATTCGATGGCTGGTCTCGAAACCGCCTATCGGGTGCTGTCGGGTGCTCGACAAGGAGGGTCGGGCTGGACCCGGCTTCGGATTGGAATTCCCCAACCCTGGTACGACGAAGCACCGGCAGATGATGAGGTTGATGCTGCGTTCGCCCGGATTGTCGGGCTCTTGAGAGAACTGGGCCACGAGGTGAGGGCTGTTTCGCTTCCCAGCGTGCTGCCCGGACGCGAGGTCATCCACGCCATCGCCGACGAGGTCAGCCAGGTCCATCACGACTTCCGAGAAAAGTGCCTTCCCTACGGGGACGAGGTGGCCGCGCGATTGGACGACTGCGCGACCGTCACCCCGGACCAGTCGGCGCAGGGCCGGAATTGGCAACAGATGATCCGCACCCGGTTCTCCGACGCCTTCGAGCAGGTGGACTTGATCATCACTCCGACTGTCCCCGTCATGCGCAAGGTGATCGGCGTCGACAACATCGGGGACCTCCACTATCGAGCAGTTCTCTCCTGGTTCACCTCGATCGTCAACCACGCGCTTCTTCCGGCGATCGCAATGCCCCTCATCGGAGCGGGAAGCCCGCCAGTGTCCCTGCAAGCGATCGGCCCGATGGGCTCCGAGGAGATGCTCCTCGGATTCGGGGGCGACCTGGAGTCCCAGGGGGTGGTCGGGTTCGTTCCTCCAACCGTTCAACTTGGGTAGCCCTCCGGGCCGATAAAATAGGTCCAGCGAGCCACCGAGATTCCGACCTTTTACCAGAACCAGGTGTTCAATAGCTCTGGTGTGCGCGCCAACGAATAGCAATAAGGAAGTGAACCCAAAGTGGCTGAGCAAATCGCCACAGCAAAACCCCCGACCCCCGATACCGAGACCTTTGACAAGATAGTTATCCGATTCGCCGGCGACTCCGGCGACGGGATGCAAGTAGCCGGATCCAGATTCACCGACGCCAGTGCCTTATTCGGCAACGACCTGGCAACCTTGCCGTCGTTCCCTGCTGAGATCAGGGCACCTGCCGGGACCCTTCCCGGGGTATCGAGCTTTCAGGTCCAGATCGCCGACTTCGACATCCTCACGGCCGGGGACCAGCCCGACTGCTTGGTGGCGATGAACCCGGCGGCGCTGAAAAAGGAGCTCAAAGACCTTCGCCAGGGAGGCACCCTGGTGGTCAACAGCGATGCCTTCGACGAGCGGAACCTGGCCAAGGCCGGCTACACGGCGAACCCCCTCGACGACGGGACCCTCGATGGCTTTCGAGTCATCTCGGTGCCGATGGATGAGCTGACCAAGGAAGCAGTCAAGGACTCCGGCGTGAGTGGGCGAAGCGTGCTTCGCTCCAAGAACTTTCTCGCCCTCGGCCTCCTGGCCTGGCTGTTCCATCGCCCCACCGAGCCAACTGTCGAGTGGGCCCGGAAGAAGTTCGCCAAGACCCCGGAAGTCGCCAACGCCAACATCGCGGCGTTCCAGGCCGGATACACCCTTGGTGAGGCGACTGAAGCCGCCAAGACGACTTTCGTCATCAAGCCCGCTGCGCTCGAGCCCGGGACCTATACGAACATCAACGGCAACTCGGCACTGGCATGGGGTCTGATCGCAGCCTCCAAGCTGTCAGGGTTGCCCCTGTTCTATGGGTCCTATCCGATCACACCGGCGTCCGACATTCTCCATGAGTTGTCGCGCCACAAGAACTTCGGAGTGCGGACCTTCCAGGCCGAGGATGAGATCGCCGGCGTCGGGTCGGCCATCGGGGCGGCGTTCGCCGGCTCCCTCGCTGTCACCGGGTCATCCGGACCAGGCATCGCACTGAAGAGTGAGTCGATCTCGCTGGCCTTCATGATGGAGCTACCGCTGATCGTCATCAACGTCCAGCGGGGAGGGCCGTCGACCGGGCTCCCGACCAAGCCGGAGCAATCGGACCTCTTGTTCTCGCTCTACGGGCGTCATGGCGAGTCCCCGATCCCCGTGATCGCTGCGGCCTCACCCAGTGATGCCTTCGCGATGGCCATCGAAGCGGCACGGCTCGCCCTCAAGTACATGACACCGGTCTTGCTTCTCAGCGACAACCAGATCGCCAATGGCTCTGAGCCCTGGAAGCTGCCCGACGTCAGCACCCTGGCACCCATCCCGGTGGAATTCGCCAAGTACGCCAACGGGCCCGACGGGGTCTTTCTCCCCTACATGCGGGACATCGACACCTTCGCAAGACCCTGGGCGGTCCCCGGCACTCCCGGTCTGGAGCATCGGATCGGAGGTCTGGAGAAGGAAGCCATCAGCGGAAACGTGTCATATGAGCCGGCCAATCACCAGCTCATGACCGACACCCGGGCCTGGAAAGTGGCCAACATTGCCAACGACATCCCACCGGTCGAGGTCGCCGGTGACACCGATGCCGAGATTTTGGTCCTGGGGTGGGGATCGACCTACGGGTCAGTCCGGGCAGCGGCCCGACGGGTGCGCCTCGCGGGCAAGAAGGTGGCGACCGCCCACCTTCGCTACCTCAACCCTCTACCTATCAATCTCGGCGAGGTGCTCAATTCCTACAAGCAGATCCTGATCCCTGAGCTGAACACCGGTCAGTTGAGGAGGGTGATCCGGGCGGAGTTCCTGCTCGACGTCAAAGGCCTGAACAAAGTGGCCGGGGAGCCGTTCAAGGTCGCCGAGATAGAAGAGAAGATCCTGGAGATGATCAAGTGACCGCCCCCACCTACACCCGCGCCGACTTCCAGACCGATCAGGAGGTGCGGTGGTGCCCCGGTTGCGGGGACTACACCATCCTCGCCTCGGTCCAGCAGTTTCTTGCCGGATTGGGGCGTCCCCGGGAGGAGTTCGTGTTCGTGTCCGGCATCGGGTGCGCATCCCGATTCCCGTACTACATGAACACCTACGGGATGCACTCGATCCACGGGCGGGCGCCGGCGATCGCCTCCGGAGTGGCCACCACCCGCCCCGACCTGTCGGTTTGGGTGATCACCGGAGACGGCGACGGCCTATCGATCGGCGGCAACCACCTCATTCACGCGCTGCGCCGCAACATCAACCTGAAGATCCTGTTGTTCAACAACCAGATCTACGGGTTGACCAAAGGCCAGTACTCGCCGACCTCGGAGCTGGGCAAGCAGACCAAGTCGACGCCGTTCGGCTCGATCGACTACCCGTTCAACCCGGTCTCTCTGGCGCTGGGGGCTGAAGCCACATTCGTGGCCAGAACCCTGGACATGGACCGCAGTCACACCGAGGGCCTTCTCCAGGCCGCCTACGAGCATGAAGGCTCGGCATTCATCGAGATCTATCAGAACTGCAACGTGTTCAACGACAAGGCATTCATCCAGCTCACCGGCAAGGAGGAGCGGGTCCACAACCGCATCGACCTCGAGCCGGGCAAGCCGATCGTCTTCGACGAAGGCGCCAAGGCGGTGGTAATGCGCAACGGGCAGGCGACGGTCGTCGACAGCGCATCTGTTGACCCCGGGGCCATCCTGGTCCACGACCCAACCCGGCCCGACCCATCGATCGCATTCGCCCTCAGCCGGCTGTCACACGGTCCCTACGGGCCGACACCACTCGGAATCTTCCGAAGCGTGAAGCGACCGGTGTATGAGTCGTCGATGATCGCCCAGATCGAAACGGCCAAAGAGAAGGCCGGAGAGGGTGACCTGGCCAAGCTGATCGCCAGTCACGGCACCTGGACGGTCAAGGACCCAAACGCCAACGGCGGCTGAGCCCAATTCCTAAGGCAGGGCGTCACGAATCCGTGACGCCCTGCATTCACAAAATGAGTGGAGTTGCTGCCTAGGCCTGGGACATGGCGCGTCCGTGGGCGGCCAAGGCCCAGATCACGACGATATCGACGGCGATGATCAGGAGCGACCAGACCGGGTAGAAGGGGATGAAGCCGAAGTTGGCGATGGCGCTGACCAAGGCCACGATGATTCCAATCACCCGGGCCCAGGTCCTGCCGGTGAGGACGAAGAACCCGGCCAAAGCCACCACGATCCCGAGTACTAGGTGAACGTAACCCCAGGTTGTTGGGTCCAGCTCGAGCAGGTAATTGGGAAGCACCACGTAGAAATCGTCCTTGGCCAGGGCGACAATTCCCGAAAAGGCGGAGAACACCCCGCTCATCATCATCATGATTCCGGCGAACATGATGGCCCCGATGGCCATGGCCGGAGGCCCGTCGTAGCCGTTGCCCGCTTGGTGAGACATCCTCTTTCCTTTCGATGAGGTCCGTTGTGGACCGGAAACCTACACGACAGCTTCCCGGGGTGTTTGGCAACCTAGAGTGCCGTGACGCACCCGAGTCGAGAGAACATGTCCAACAACGAGGGCGGGACAACCGAACAGCAGAAGCCCAGCAAAGGCCGGGCCATCGCCACAATCGTGCTCGTCGTCCTCAGCTCGCTGAGTGTCGTTCTCGCCGTGGTCGCCTCCTGGGCCCACAACACACTCCTCGAAACCGACCAATTCATGGAAGCAGTCGGGCCCGCCCTAGAGGAACCGGCCCTCCACACAGCCCTGGGAGACAAGGTCAGCACAGAGGTCGTAACCGCCCTCGATCTAGAAACCAGGATCGGGACCGCCCTCGCCCAGGTCGACGACTTCCTATTTGGCTCCCTCATTGATGCCCTCGACCTCGGTCCGCGGGGCCAGCAGATCCTCGAGGCCTACAACGGGCCCAACCTGGAAAGCCTCGCCCCGACGATCGCCTCCGGGCTCGAGGAACGGGTCACCACCCGGATCCAGGATTTCTTCGCGTCCCCTGACTTTGGCTCGAGACTGCCGGGACTGGTGGAGCGAGCCCACGAAGCAACGATCGCGCTGCTCCGCGACGAGTTCACCGAGATCCCGAATGTGTCGATTGTCGCCGGCGAAGTTCAGCTCAACCTGATTCCGATCATCGCCGATGCGATCAGACAGGTGCTCCCCGACCTCGGCGACCTGGGATCAAATATCAACCTCCCCGATCGCCTCTCGGAGGCGGTCGCTGAAGGGCGTCAGCAGCTGGCAGACGCGATAGGCGCCCAGCTCCCCGACGATTTTGGCCAGGTGACGATCATGTCCGAAGATCGGCTCGTCGAGCTTCAGAATGGGGTGGTGATGCTGGACCGGTTGGTTTGGCTATTGATCGGACTGGCCATCGTGTTGATCGTTGTGACGATCTTGGCTTCCGAGACCCGAAGAAGGACCGCCATCCAACTGGCGATTGGAGTGGTGATTGCGCTTCTCGTGGCGGGATTGGTGCTGAACGCGGTGGAGGACAGGGTGATCGAGGCCATCGACAACCCGAATGGCCAGACCGCGGCAGCAGCAATCATGGGTGACGTCTTCTCCAAGCTGTGGTCGATCGGGCTCCAAGTTGGATCGCTGGCACTCATCCTCGGAGTAGTCGCCTTCCTCGCGGGAGTCTCCTCAAAAGCAGGCAACACCGACGAGACCATCAAGGTCTGAGGGCACCCAGGGCAAACTCGCTCACCTCGTCCACCAGCTCGGTGACACCGACCTCCCCCTCAGGGTGGTACCACCTCTCGATGGCATTGAGGATCGAGAGAAGGAAGATCGAGCCCAGCTTGGGATCCGCATCGGGACGCAGCGATCCGTCGGAACTCCCGAGGGCGATCACCCGTCGGAAGGCCTGCTCATAACCGTCGCGGGCTGCGATCACCCGCCCTCGATGCTCCGGATCGAGCATCCGAGCCTCGTTGAGATAGGTGCGGACAACGTCCGGGTTATCGACTACCACCCCGACATGACCAGCAATCAGCCGATGCAGCTTGTTGGCGGCGGAACCTTCTGTCGCCAGCGCGGCATCGGCCGACGCCTGGAACAGGCGTGCTCCCTCCTCAACGACCTCGACGAGGAGATCCTGTTTCGAGTCGACGTGGGCATAGAGGGAGGAGCCGAGCAGGCCCAGCTCCCGCCCCAGGTCACGCATCGAGGTCCCGTGGTATCCGTTTTCGGCGAAAAGACGCCCCGCGGCCGCCACCACATCCTGCCGGGTGTTGCGGACAGTGACCATCAGCGGTGGTCGTACCGGACTACGACACGATCTTCCGTTGGGTGCGCCTGACACGTGAGCACATAACCGGCTTCGATCTCGGCGTCGACCAGGGCGTAGTTCTTGGACATGGTCACGCTGCCCTCCTCGATCCGTCCCTTGCAAGTGGCGCACATGCCGCCCTTGCACGAGAAAGGCAGCTCGGATCGAACCCGGAGAGCGGCATCGAGGATCGACGTCTCGGGGGTCATAAGCGTCTCCACGGCACGCCCATCGAGGATGACTGTCAGCTGCACCGACCCCTCTCCTGGCGGCGGCTCCGGGGGAAGACTCGAAAGGTCCAAGGGGCCGGCAAAGAACAACTCGTCGTGAATGAGCTCTCCCGCAACTCCGAGGCGGGTAAGGGTCTCCCGGGCCATCGTGACCATCTCGTACGGCCCACAGAGGAACCACCCATCGACCGGGCGTTCGTCGAGCAGCCGGCTCTGAATCATCTCGATCTTCCCGGGATCGATGCGACCCGAGAGCAAGGCGAGGTCGGATCCCTCTCGACTCAGGAGATGGAAGAGCTGGAGACGGGCCGGGTAGCGATCCTTGAGTGCCTCCAACTCCTCGAGGAACATCACGCTGTTGACCGTCCGGTTCCCGAAGATGACAGTCCACGATGAGCCGGGCTCCAACTCCAGAGTGGTGGCCACGAGCGACAACACGGGGGTTATCCCGGATCCGGCCACTATCGCCACGCGATGTCCCGCACGGCCCGGGTCGGGCTTGATAGTGAACTCGCCAACCGGGGGCATGACCCCGATGACCTCCCCCGCCCTGAGCCTCGTCGTGGCCCAAGTCGAAAAGAGGCCTCCGGGAAGTCGCTTGATGCCGACTCTGAGCTTGCCACTGTTGGCGTTGGCACAGATGGAATAGGACCGCCGCAGATCCTCGCCGTCGACGACGGCTCGAAGCGTGACGTGCTGTCCCGGAAGGAACTTGAACACCCGGGTCAGCGACGGGGGCACGTCGAAGCTGACGACGACAGACTCATCGGTAAGCGAGGTCACCTCGACGACACGCAACGGGTGGAACTCGACCGGGGTCATGATCGCTCAGAACTCCTTGAACCAATCGAAGGGCTCACCGCATTGCGAACACACCATGAGCGCCTTGCATGCGGTGGACCCAAATCTCGAAACCATCCGTGGCGCCCCCGCCGCGCACTGGGGGCAAATCACCTCGCCGATGGAAGTGGGCGGGGCGATCCCGAACGCGGCAAGTTTGGCCCGGGCCCCGGGTGTGAGCCTGTCTGTGCTCCACGCCGGGGTGTTCGTGGTCTTGACGATGACCCGGTCAAACCCGGCTTGGGCAAGGTGGGAACGGATTTCATCCTCGATCTGGCGCAGAGCGGGGCATCCGGAATAGGTGGGGGTGATTGTGACCACCACCTCACCGCCATCGATAGCGACCTCGCTCAGGATCCCCAACTCCCCAATCGTGAGCACCGGGATCTCAGGATCGATCACACGACCGACCACCTCGCGGGCCAAGCCCAGGTCGGGCCGGGTTGCTGCAATCACCATTTCAATCCCGGGTAGGTCCGTTGCATCCATTGCATCTCGGCGAGAAGCGAGGCGAGGTGCTCGCTGTGACGACCTTCACGGCCACCGGATTGCTGGTGTGAGCCTTCGGGAACACTGAGCCTTGCTTCGGCGAGGACCGACACCACGGTCCTTTCCCACGACGGGCGATACCCGGCCGTGGCTCCATCGAACATCTCTTCGGTGAATGGCCACAATGCGTCTACGGCCCGCTCGGTGCGACTCGCCGACTCCTCGGTCCCGTCGCCGAGCCGGATCACCCATCCCGAGGAGTGCCTGAAGTGATAGCGGGCTTCCTTCAGAGCGCGAGCCGCAATCCCCGCCAACTCCAGGTCCTCCGACGACGCCAGGTCCTCCCAAAGCGGCACCTGGTAACTGTCGAAGAAGAGCTGACGCACCATGGTGTTGGCGAAGTCACCATTTGGCTGCTCCACCAGCAGCAGGTTCCGATAGTCATGCTCGTCCCGGAACATTGCGAGGTCGTCCTCGTCGTGACCCCGTCCTTCCACGGCTCCGGCCAGCGTGTAGAGAGCCCTGGCCACACCCAGGTGATCCAGTGCGATGTTTCCCAGAGCAATGTCCTCCTCGAGCTCGGGCGCCCGGGAGATCCAGCCTCCGAGCTGCTGGGCGAGGACCAGGTTGTCGTCGGCGTGTCCGAGCAGCATGGCGAAACCCTGAGACCTGAGACCTGAGACCTGAGACTGGCTCACATCTTCCCGACTTCGTCGGGGATGTCATATGCGGTCGCCGCCCGATACACCTTCTCATTGGCCTCGTAGTAGTCAGCCGCCTCGTCAGGCTCCAGAGATCGGATCTCACTGCTCGGCACCACCCAGACGCTGACCCCTTCCCCCCTGCGGGTGTAGACGTCCCGGGCGTTCTGCAGGGCAGTCTCCGAGTCGGGCGCGTGAAGGCTGCCGATATGGACGTGCGATACCCCGCGTCGGGCCCGGACGAACACCTCCCACATCTGCCATGTGCCACCGGCGACCTCAACGCTGGTCTCGATCTCGCCGCTCTCCCCTGGGGCCACCGGGACTTCGTAGGTCACGCCGCGCCCCTTGCTGCCTGCTTCTCGGCGTGAGCCAGGGCTGCCTCCCTTACCCACTCCCCTTCGCGCCATGCCTCGGCCTTGTGGGCGATGCGCTCCCGGTTCAACGGCCCATCACCCTTGACTACGGCCCAGAACTCATCCCAATCGATCTCACCGAAATCATGGTGGCCCCGCTCCTCGTTCCAGCGCAGCTCGGGATCAGGGATTCTCAACCCGAGGTAGTCAGCCTGGGGAACGGTCATGTCGACAAACTGCTGGCGAAGCTCGTCGTTGGACACTCTCTTGATCTTCCAGGCCATCGACTGCTCGGTGTGGGTGGACTCTGTGTCGTGGGGCCCGAACATCATGAGAGATGGCCACCACCAGCGGTCGAGCGCGTCCTGAGCCAGCGCCTTCTGCTCGGGGGTGCCCTGACAAAGCCTCATGAGGAGCTCGTAACCCTGGCGCTGGTGAAACGACTCCTCCTTGCAGATCCGGACCATCCCCCGGGCGTAAGGCCCGTAGGAGCAGCGGGTGAGCATCACCTGGTTGGTGATGGCCGCGCCATCGACAAGCCATCCGATCGTCCCGATGTCAGCCCAGTTCAGGGTCGGATAGTTGAAGATCGAGGAGTACTTGTGCTTGCCCTGATGCAATAGCTCCTGGAGCTCGTCCCTCCTGACACCGAGGGTCTCCGCGGCCGAGTAGAGGTAGAGACCGTGCCCGGCCTCGTCCTGGACCTTGGCCATGAGGATGGCCTTGCGATGGAGACTCGGCGCCCTGCCAATCCAGCTTCCTTCGGGCTGCATGCCGATGATCTCGGAATGGGCATGCTGGGCGATCTGTCGGATCAGGGTCTGCCTGTAGGCGTCGGGCATCCAGTCGGTGGGCTCGATCTTGTCCTCGGCGTCGACGATTTCCTGAAAACGCTGTTCGGGGGTCACCGGGCGAGAATACTACAAACGAACGTTCGTTGGTAACGAGAGGCCATTCAGAAACCTGCCGGATCGGGGCCACGGGTCAAGCCGGTGTGCCTGACTAGCTGTCGAAAGAGCCCACGTTCTCGCCATTGAGGACCACTTCGCGGGACTCCTCCGCCCAACTACCGAGAGGCACTGCAATCGCGAACGGGGAGATCACCTGGGCACAGCTCTGGTCGCTATTGACCTGGGAGATCATCGTGATCTGGATGGTCTCGCCGTCGTCCTCGACGGTCCAGAAGATCTCATGACAGGGAGTCGGCTTCTCACCTTCGACCTGGAGACTCACCTGGATCGGATAGCTCTCCATGATCAAGAGATCAGCCTTGGTGATGGAGACATCGCCGTTCACGCTTCCGTCGATCGGTGGTCGCGGCTCGGGGATGGAGCCGACCGGACCGGGCTCGGAGATCGGCTGATCGCCGTCGCCGGAATCCACCGGTTGATCGGGAGAGACGGTGGTCGATGTGGTGGTGGTGGTGTCGCCTCCGGAGCCGAGCTCGGCGCCGCCGCAGGCAGCGAGCAGAGCCACGGCGACCAGGAACGGGATGATTTTCCTCATGGCGTTTAGATGGCAGGAGTCGCCCAAACGGTTCCTCAGGCGAGGGCGACGAGGTCGAGCAACGCTTCGTCGAAGAAGCGCATCTCCCCCTCCGGCATGAGAACGGCCCGATCAGGGAACAGCTGCGCCACGAAGTCCGTGTCGTGGCTGACGAGGACGATCGTGCCCTCGTAGATGCTCAAGGCGTCGAGCAATGCCTCCTTGGCCTGGGGATCCAGGTTGTTGGTCGGCTCGTCGAGCAGCAAGACATTTGGCCGAGCCGCGACCAGCATCGCAAGGGCGAGCTTGGTCTTTTCGCCGCCAGAGAGAGTCGCCGCGTCCTGCTCCACCTTGTCGGCGAGCAGGAAATGACCGAGCAAAGACCGCATGGTCTGATCGGGAAGGCCGCCCACCGTTCGCATGTGATTAAGGACAGTTACGTCGGGGAGAATCTGCTCGTGTTCCTGGGCGTAGTAGCCGAGGGTTGCATTGTGGCCGAGACTGACCTCACCCAAGTCGGAGGTCTCCACCCCAGCCAGGATGCGGAGCAGGGTGGTCTTGCCCGCGCCGTTGAGCCCGATGAGCAGCATCCGCTCACCACGCTCGATGGCGAACTCGACATCGATGAACACGAGATTGTCGCCATATGACTTGGCCAGCCCCATCGCCGATAACGGAACCCGGCCCGATTGGGGTGGCTGGGGAAAGGCGACCCGGACGCTCTTCCCATTCTTCTGGACTGCGACCAGGTCTCGCTTCATGCGGTCGACCCGGGTCTCCCACGAGCGGGCGATCTTGGCCATCTTCTCGGTGGTTCCCTTGAAGCGACGGATGTTCTCTTCGAGACGGGCGATTGCCTCGTCCTGGTGCTTGCGCTCTCGCTCTTTCCGTTCACGTCGGCGGTCCCGCTCCAGGAGATAGTGGGAGTAGTTGCCCCGGTAGGCCTCCAACTCGCCGTGCTCGAGGGCGAGCACGGACGTGATCGCCTCATCGAGAAGGGGCAGGTCGTGGGAGACCACGAGCATCCCGCCCCGATAGGTGGTCAGCCACTCGATCAGCCAGGCCTTGGCATCCAGATCGAGGTGGTTGGTCGGCTCGTCGAGCAGGAGGATGTCGGTGTCGGCAAACAGAATCCGGGCCAGCTCCACGCGTCTCCGCTGGCCACCCGACATCGTCACCACGGGTTGGCCCAATTCGTCGTTCCCGATTCCCAGGGCGGCCGCCATCCGCTTGGCTTCAGCCTCGGCCACGAATCCGCCCTTGGCTTCGAACTCATCGTGGAGGCGGCTGAAACGGACGATCCCGCGGTCGCGCTCCTCGCCGGTTAGGTCGTGAAGTCGGTGCCTGGCCTCTTCGATCCGTCGCTGCATGGCCCCGATGTCGCGCGCCATCAGGATTCGCTCGAGAGCGGTGGCGTCCTGATGCTCCAACTCGGGAAGGGCCGCCTCCTGGGAGAAGTAGCCGATGGTTCCGGAACGGAGGACCGATCCTTCCGCCGCGTTGAGCTGGCCGGCGAGTGTCCTCATCAACGTGGTCTTGCCGGCCCCATTGCGCCCCACGAGGCCGATGCGATCTCCTGATTGCACACTGAAAGAGACCTCGTCGATGAGAGTTCGAGGTCCGGCTTCGATGCGAAGGTCGCGTGCAATCAGCATGGGTGTTCCAGGTGCCCGAGACGTTAGGTGCGGATTGCGCCCAATCTGACCGATTTACCAAGCTGGATGGGCCCGAGCGGCGACTAAATTCGCGATCATGCGCGCCAGACTGCGGTCCCTGTTCGACTCGCCATTTCTGCGCCGAGTGAACTGGCACGTGAAGCGAGTGGCCGAGAAGATCGATAGACGCTTCTTCGCGTCGTTGTTGGCAGGTCTGGCTGTGTTCCTCAGCTTGGCGGCCACTTCCATTTGGCTTGCAGAGACCGACCGCTCGATCGGCCAACTCGGCCACTCGTTCTACTGGGCCGGAGCCACCGTCCTCGGTCTGGGTGAGGGGGGGTTTGTCGGGGGGCCGGTCGGGTGGGTCGTGGGATGGGTGCTTGCATTGTTTGGAGTGGCGATTGTCGCCACGATCACCGGGGCACTGGTTGGATTCGTGATCGACTTCCTATTGAAAGAAGGGCAAGGGATGGGTGCGTCCGGGTATCGCGACCACATCGTGATCTGCGGTTGGAACTCAACGGCGAGAGACCTGATTAGTGAACTGGCGAAAGACGAGTACGGCACCAAGATCGTGCTGCTTCATGACTCAGAGCGAAGCCCCGCTCCGGACCAGATCTACTTCGTTCGCGGGAGCACCACTAACGACTCGGACCTGCGCCGAGCCGGCATCGAACACGCGGCATCGGCCATCGTGTGCCCCGTCGACGGGTCCGACCAGGCAGACATGTCCTCGATCCTCACCGTCCTCGCCATCGAGTCGATCTCGCCGGACGTACGGACTGTGGTCGAGGTCAACAATCCCGACCACGTGACGCATTTCGAGCGGGCCAACGTCGACGAGGTAATGGTCACCTCAAAGCTCGCATCGCACTTGCTGGCACGTTCGGCCATGTACCCGGGTCTGTCGAAGCTCGTGACCGACATTGTGTCCGGCGGTGAGGGATCGGAGTTGTACAGGGTCGAGCTTCCCGAAGACTACGCAGGGCTCACCGTCGATGACCTGTCGGCGAAGTTGCGCGCCGATCACCGCGCCACCCTCCTTGCTGTCAACAGAGCCGGCACATCACACCCCAATCCGGAAACCGGATTCCTCGTTCAGGCCGGAGACGACCTGGTGGTAGTCGCAGAGTCGTTGGGCGAGATGCTTCCCCTGCAAGAGGCCTTAGCTCGCGCCTAACCCGGCGCGGGGGTATAGCTCCACGAATGCCTCATGACCGAGAAGGGTCGGCTTGTGAGCTTCGGGGACATTGAGCAAGGCCCAGTCGGGCGGGATCTGGGTCACGTGGGCGGCGATGGCGGCGACCTTGACCTCGATCAGATCCTCGACATCCATCCAGACATTGACCCTCTCGTCGGGGAACCCCGAATTGCGGCGACGGGCGGCTTCGTTGGCATCGATTGTTCCGGCGGCCTCGTCGATGTCGGCCCAGATCGCCATCCGGCTCCTTGGCCAAACCGACATCCACAGTCGATCGGCTTGCCATGGCTCCTCCCCGCCTCGAATCGGAAATCGCCCGAGATCGGCTGAGCCGTGGAAGGCGGCGATCCCGACCCGGTGAACCTGGATGTGGTCCGGGTGCCCGTACCCGCCGAATGGGTCGTAAATGGTGACGACTTCCGGCCGGTGCTTCCTGATGAGGTGAACCAGGCGCCGGGTGGCCTCCATGAAGTCGGCCTGCCAAAAGCAATCAGGATGGAAGTTGTCCTCCCAGCCCATCATCCCGGAGTCCCGGTAACCGAGGAAGGCATGGTCACGGACCCCGAGGATCTCAAGGGCCGCGGCCATCTCATCGGCCCGAACCTGGGCCAAGCGGGGGCGAATCGACTCCGGATCCTCGTGGTTGTGGATCTCACCCAAGGCGCCATCGGTAGCGGTAACCACCAGCACCGGCTCCCCGTTTGCCGCGTACCGGGCCAGGGTCCCCCCGGTGGAGATCGATTCGTCGTCGGGATGGGCGTGAAATGAGAGGAGGCCGGGCATCGATCGAGTCTACGGGCGCCCAAATCCGGCCTTCACTCAAGATTCGGGCGAGCGCCAGCCTGCGTTCACCTTCCGGTCACCTCGCCCGGTTACAAATTGGAGGGTCACGGTCTGAAGGATCGTGACTACAACAGATCCCTCCTCCCAGGGGCAACTCGGGGCGACGCCAGCGTCGCCCCGAATTCGTTGAAGAACCAGGAGATACCGGCTCGGAGTGGCAGGTAGGCCGCAGCTATCCTCGCCTGGTGGAGCGCACGACCGGGTATGCACGTCTTGGCTCGGATCGCATCGCCTACGAGGTCTTCGGCGAGAGCCCGGATTCATCGATCGACCTGGTCATAACCGCGGGGAGCTTCGGGGCCTTCGACTCCGATTGGGAGGACCCGCAGGCAGAGCTCTTCTTCAGGCGACTCGCGTCGTTCGCCAGGGTCATCCGCTTCGACCGGCGTGGCACCGGCGCCTCCGACCCGCTCCCCCTCGACGCCCTGCCCCCTTGGGAGTCCTTTGTAGAGGAGTTGGAATGTGTGATGGAGGAGGTCGGGAGCCAACGGGCCGCCCTAATGACCACCTACGACGCCGGACCCATGGGAATGCTGTTCGCGGCCACCAAGCCAGAGCGCACCGCTGCATTGATCCTGGTCAACACCAGCAGCAAATACGTGGCCTCCGCCGACTACCCGATCGGATTGCCACCTGAGGCCGCCGATGAGCTGAACCGCAATGTCGCTGACCGCTGGGGCAGCGGCGATCATGTCCTGCTCCAGGTGCCAAGTCGGGCCAATGACGAGCGCTTCAAGGCCTGGTACGGGAAGAAGACGCGGTCGATTGCCGGCCCCAATGCCGCCGCTGCCTACTTCCGGGCCATGTTCAGCGCAGATGCCCGGTCCCTGCTCCCTGCGATTCACGTCCCGACTCTGGTGCTTCACCGCAAGGCTTACCGATTCATGCCGATCGCACACGGGCAGTATCTGGCGGACAACATCGAAGGGGCCCGGATGGTGGAGCTCCCCGGCTCTGATGGCCCCCTCTACTGGGACCACCCCGACGAGGCGCTCAACGCCATCGAGGAGTTTCTGACAGGAGTCACCCCGACCAGCCCGATCGACCGGGTCCTGGCCACGGTCCTCTACACGGACATCGTCGACTCGACACGTCTACTCGCTGAGATGGGCGACGCCCGCTGGCGCGACATCCTTGACACCCATGATGACCTGGCCGGGCGTCTCGCCTTCGAAAATGGAGGCAGGCTGATCAAGAGCACCGGCGATGGCATCCTGGCCACCTTCGATGGACCAGGAAGGGGCATCCGCTTCGCCACGGGATTCCGACAGCAGCTTCACACCATCGCGATCACGATCCGGTCCGGGCTCCACACCGGGGAGGTCGAGATTCGGGGCAATGACGTCGGGGGGATGGCGGTCCACCTCGCCGCTCGCATCATGGGTGAGGCCGGCGACGGCGAGATCCTGGTCTCCCGGACGGTGAAGGATCTGGTCGTTGGCTCCGACCTGACTTTCGAGGACCGCGGAGTCCACCACCTCAAAGGGATCGACGGCGACTGGCCCTTGCTGGCGGTGGTCGCTCCCGGCTAGATAGGCCGGCGGGCTCAGCCTCTGTGAGCTGCCTCGGTTCGCGCCACCAGATCGCGCAGGATCGCCAGCTCCTGGTGGCTGGGTGGGTCAGTGCTGGCCACCTGGTCAGCGACTGCCAGGTCCCACCCGGTCTGACCAAGCACATCTTCGACCTCGACCCCGGGATGAGTGGCCACCAGGGTCAATTCGTGGGTCGAGGGATCAGGCTCGAGCACCCCGAGGTCGGTGATGACCACCTTGGGGCCGCCACCGGCTCCGCGGGGACGACCTTCTCCGCGCCTTCCGAAACCGAGACTCGTGACAAAGTCCACCGACTCCACAAATGTCTTCGTCGACTGACGGAGCATGACGTAGACCTCGCCGGCGCCGGACGCTATCTCAGGTGCACCACCGGCACCCGGCAGGCGCACATCAGGATGGTCGTAGTCGCCGATCACAGTGCTGTTGAGGTTCGCGTACCGGTCGATCTGTGCTGCCGACAGAAACCCAACATCGATCCGACCGGCCTGAAGCCAGTAGGCGAAGATCTCGGGGACCGAGACCACCAGCTCAGCGGTCTCTGCCAACTCACCGTCGCCGATCGAGAGGGGCAACACGTCGGGTCGGGTCGCGATCGTCCCTGACTCGTAGATGAGAACGATCTCGGGAGCATGTGAGAGCCGGGCGAGATTGGCCGCCTGACTCGGAAGCCCGATCCCCACGAAACAGACCTGCCCGTTCTTGAGGTAGCGAGCGGCGGTGACCGACATCATCTCGTCGGTGCTGTAACCGAAACCTGTCATCTCAGGTACCCGACTCGAGGACATTCGCGGTCATCCAGGCCATGAACTGATCGCGATCGCGGGAGATGCTGTCCCACGCCTTGTAGAAGGCATTGTCCCTGGTGGAGTAGCCCATCGCGTAGGAAGGGTGCGAGCCGCCGGGGACAAGCACCACGACCGACACCGCCCAACCGGGGAGGGACACCCAATTCGGAGCGCGTGGCTCGAGCTCCTCCACGATCTCCTCGACGGTCACAATCGAGCTCTTGGCGGCGAGCACCGCCTCCTTCTGCACTCCTGTGATTCCCCACATCCCGATATTGCCCCGGGCGTCCGCTTGCTGGGCATGGATGATCGTCACATCCGGATTCAGGGCCGGGACTGCGGCGAGCTCCTCGTCGCCGAACGGGCTCTTGATCGGAGCGACAGTGGTTCGGCCCATGAGCTCCGAGCCCTGGTATCCACGGAGAACCGCAAACGGGAGACCGGACGCACCCGCTGTGTAGCGAGCCGCCATGGCGGCATGACTGTGCTCTTCGAGGGCGAGCGGCCCCGGATAACCGTTCTCAACGGCGTCCCGGAAACGATGCAAAGAGCCGACGCCGGGATTCCCTCCCCAAGAGAAGATCAGCTTTCCGGCACAGCCCATCCCGATCAGTTGGTCGTACACCAAATCAGGTGTCATCCGGACCAGAGTCAAGTCTCGCTTCTCCTGGCGGATGACCTCGTGCCCTGCCGCAAACGGAATGAGATGGGTGAAGCCTTCCATGGCGACGGTGGAACCGTCGGGGAGCAGATCGGCTATCGCATCATGAAGGGTTGCGAACTCGGCCACT
>DATDJH010000294.1:0-2647 GCA_036520635.1 Acidimicrobiia bacterium | reverse complement strand
GGCCACGCATTGGCGACCGGGAAGGTCGTCGCCATCGTCGGCCAGGCATGTCATGCCGATGGGCCCAAGCTTGCCGAGTCGGTGGCCGCGCTGGCACGTAACAAGGCCGGAACGGTCAAGATCATGCCCCTGGCGCGGCGAGCCAACATCTACGGGGCACTCGACATGGGACTTGCCCCGGATCTCCTCCCGGGCCGGGTGGCAATGGATCCCACCGGCACCGCAAGCCTTGCTGCGGCCTGGGGTGACATCCCGACGGTCCCGGGCCGTGACACACGGAGCATCCTCGAAGGTGCGGAGTCGGGCGACATCCGCTGTCTGTTCCTCGTCGGTTCCGACCCGGCCCGCGATCTTCCCGACCCCAAGGTCGCGCTCGAGGGCCTCGATGCCGCCGAGTACGTGGTGGCCATCGACCTCTTCTTGAACGACTCGAATCGCACGGCCGATGTGATCCTTCCTGCCTCGGGTTTCGCCGAGAAGGAGGGGACCGTGACCAACCTCGAGGGCCGGGTGCAGAAGTTGAACGCGGTTCGGCCGGGACCCGGCCAGAGCCGTTCGGACTGGGCGATCCTTGCCGACATTGCCGAGCGCGCCGGCCGTCCTTTGGGTCTGGCAACGCCGGAGACGATCGCCAAGGAGATCGCGGAGATTGCCCCTGTTTACAACGGTGTCACCTGGGACCACCTCGAGTGGGAGGCGCGGGATGGCGCGGTTGTTCCGTTGTCAGGGTCTCAGTCGATCAATCACATACCCGTGGCTCTTGCCGGGACTCACGCCCCCCGTGCCGCGCTGACTCTCCATGTCGCACGGACGATGTACGACGACGGAGTCCTGATGCGGAACTGCCCCGCTCTGCACCCACTGGCGCCGGGCGCAGTGGCCCACCTGAACCCTGTCGACGCCCGGAAACTCGGTGCCCAGGAAGGGAGCCCGGTCCAGGTGGTCACAAAGCAGGGTGAAGGCGAATTCTCCGTCGTGTTCGATGACGGAACTCCGGCCGGAGTGGTTTATGTCCCGTTCAATCAGGCCGGTGGCGCCTACCTCGGCACGGACCCGGTGGTCCGGGTGAAGGCGGTCACCAGGTGAGCTGGCCTGAATTCTGGATTGTGGTGCTCCGGGTGGTGCTCACCTTCGTCCTGTTGATGGTGGCCACCATTATCAACGTGTGGGCCGAGCGCAAGATCCTGGCGAAGATGCAGAGCCGCATCGGCCCCAACCGGGCGGGCCCCTTCGGAATCCTCCAGACCGTGGCGGATGGGCTCAAGCTCTTCTTCAAGGAAGCGGTGACACCGCGCAAGGTGGAGTTGGGGATGTATCTGCTTGCCCCATTCCTGGCAGTGATTCCCGCCTTTCTGATCTTCATGATGGTGCCCTGGGGCAAGCCGTTCATGATCGGCGACTACGAGGTGGCACTGCAGGGCGCGGACCTCAACGTTGGGTTGCTCTTCATCCTGGCGATGTCCTCGCTTGCGGTTTACGCCGTGGTCCTGGCGGGATGGTCTTCGGGATCCAAGTACCCGCTCCTTGGAGGGGTCCGAGCCACCGCCCAGGCGATCTCGTACGAGGCTGCGATGGGGCTGGCGATGGTGGCGGTGGTCATTTTCAGCGCAACCCAGGGTGACGGTGGGACCCTTTCACTGGCCGAGATCGTCGAGCGACAGGCTGGCAACTGGGGTGACTTGATTCCTGCCCTGGAGCCGGTGCTCCGCTTCGTGCCCCGTTGGAACCTCATCCCGCAAATCGTGGCCTTCGTGATCTTCTTCATCGCCATCGTCGCCGAGACGAATCGAGCGCCCTTCGACCTGGTCGAAGCGGAGCAGGAGATCGTCGGAGGATTCCACACCGAGTATTCGGGGATGCGTTTCGCCATGTTCTTCCTGGCCGAGTACGTCAACATCTTTTCGATGTCCGCCATCGCGGCCTCCCTGTTCCTTGGTGGTTGGAATGGGCCCACCTTCGAGGGCGCGCTACCCGGCTTCGTCTCCGCCCTGCTTCCGACGATCTACTTCCTGATGAAGACCTATTTCCTGGTCTTCATGTTCTTCTGGATCCGGGCCACGCTGCCCCGGCTCCGGTATGACCAGCTGATGCAGCTCGGGTGGAAGCGCCTGATCCCCGTTGCCCTGGGGTGGCTCGTGGTCTCGATCTCTGTTCTCGCGTTCCGCCAATTCGGGGCGCCCTGGAGCTAGCCATGGGCATGTTGCGCGAGCTCATCAAGGGTCTTCGGGTAACCGGAGGGACGATGTTGCGCACCATCACCGGCGAGGAACTGGTGACTACCCAGTACCCCAAGGAGATGCGTGACAAGCCGCAGCGATTTCACGGCCGGCACGTCCTAAACCGCTACCCCGATGGCATGGAAAAGTGCATCGGATGTGAGCTATGCGCCGGCGCCTGCCCTGCCAAGTGCATCTACGTGCGTGGCATGGACAACGACCCGGAGCAACCGACCTCGCCTGGTGAGCGATACGGCTTCGTGTACGAAATCAACATGCTGCGCTGCATCTTCTGCGGGCTCTGTGTCGAGGCTTGCCCGACCGAGGCGATCACGATGACGTCCCTCTTCGAGTTCTCGACCACCAACCGCCAGGACGCGATTTACACCCGGGAGACCCTGCTCATGGACAAGCGGGGAACGGTCCCCCAC
>DATDJH010000293.1:0-2728 GCA_036520635.1 Acidimicrobiia bacterium | reverse complement strand
GCCAGGCGCCGAGGTCAGACGAACTGGTCCCGACCTCAAGAAGACCCCCGGATTAATCCGGGGTCTTTGCGTCGACGATTGCGACTGGCCGACTCAGTCGACGGGGTCGAGGCGCAGCGTGGTGGCGAGCACCTCGTCGCGGATCATGGCGTCCAGGCTCCGGCCCGGCCGGTACTTGGCAACAAACCCATTCGAGGCCCGTCGGACGGAGTCGTCATCGCTCGCCGAAATTGCCCGGAACCTGTGCTGCTCGCCGCTGACGATCAGGTTCACCTCGGGATCTGCGACAGCCCGCCGATACCAGTGTCCCTGCTCGCCGAGGACCGACCTGACGAACACCTCTCCTCCCTCGACCACCACCCAGATGATGGTGCGCCTCGGTCCCTGCTCGTCGCTGGTCTCGATCAGCACCTCGTCGGCAACGGCGATCTTTTGGAGTTGTTCGTCAGTCATCCACGTACCTCAGGTCGGAGTTGGGGCGCAGCCTCGGGCCACGCCCCAACTCGAACCGATTAGGACGCCTTTTTCAGCGTCAGGTCGGGAGCGGCGGCCCGCAGAGGTGCCACCGGTGCTCCGGCCTCCTCGTCGACCAGCTTGGTGCTCATGGCGAAGCTGAAGATGGCGTAGGCCGCGGCGTCAGTCATTTGGCCCAGTGCCCGCTTCGACACGTTCTTATAGGTGTCGCAGGCGGCGTGGTAACAGGGGTCGAGCGCCTCGCCGGCGCGGCCTCCGAAGACGGCAGCCTGTTCCGCGGTCTTGATCTCCTCGGCGCCTGTGAAAAGGCCGCCGACCGGGACCCCGAACACTGCGAAGGCGAAGTGATCAGAGCGGTCACCGGCGATCGTCGGCTCGGTGGGGAGGTGCCGCTTGGCGAAGTACTTTTCGAACAGGCCCTCGATTGCCCCCGAGCCCGCTGGCAGGTCTCCTGGTGTCCCGGTGTCGGAGTTGTCACCGTCGTAGATGAAGCGGACGTAGTTCGGCGAGCCGATCATGTCGAAGTTGAGGTAGAGGGCGACGTTGGCCAGATCTCCGGAGTCGGCCTGACGCACAACCCAGTCGATGGAGCCAAGCAGCCCGTTCTCCTCGGCGCCCCACCAAGCGAAACGCACCTGGTTCTTCGGGCGCACCTTGGCCATCTGCTCTGCGATCTCGAGAAGGGCCGCCGACCCGGATCCGTTGTCGTTGATCCCCGGGCCTGCAAGCACCGAGTCGAGGTGGGCCCCTGCCATCACGATGTTGTCGGTTGCTCCCCGGCGACTCTCGGCGAATACGTTGGCAGTCTCCCGTGTTTCGGAGAGAGTGGACGTAAAGACCTTCATTGTCAGGCCCGGAGCGGCCCCCGCCAGCCCGACCAGTGTTTCGCCGAGGGCGTAGGTGGTGCCGAGCACCGGGATCCCGAACCCTGCGGCGCCCAAGGTGCCGAAGAGCAGTGCGGCGCGGTCCTCGCTGCCATCGACGGAAGGCTGGCCCTCGTTGAAGATGACGGCCGCCACGGCTCCCGCTGCCTCGGCGTTAGCCGCCTTGTCCGCGAAAGCGCAGGTGCCGCGTTGCATCAAGGCGATGTTTCCTGCCGTGAACCCGGCAAAGTCCTCGGGCTCGCATCCGCTGTTGGAGGTGCCTGCGGGGTTGTCCCCGATCGGGACCACGACGTCCACTGCCTGAACCGGCGCTGACACGTCGCCAGAGCCTGAATAGTCCATTGTCGTGAAGTCGGTGCCCTCCACGTAGGAGGTGGCGGTGGGGGAGACCTGGTCGAGAACACTCGGCGCCAGCACGTCGACGAAGTCAAACACGAAGGGGTCGACCGTCACGATGTAGCCGGCGGCCCGCATCTTCTTGACCACATATTTGACCGAGGCGTCGTATCCGGGCGTCCCAGAGGCCCGGGTCCCGTCGTTACGGTCGGCGATCCGCTGCAGGGCCTTTTGGTGCTCGCGGACCCCGTCAACCTCCACGCAATCCAAGAGTTTGTGGATCGAATTGTTGTTGCGCCGTTCACATCGGTTCGATGTGGCCGAGGCGACCGGAGCCACCCAAATCGAGCTGGCGACCATCATCATCACCAACAAGGTCGTGAGACGCTTCCTGTTTCGCAGCATTGCTGATCCTCCTATCTGCGATGGGCCATGTGACCCGGAACTCCCACTCCTTACCCCGATCCGCCCGAGAACCTACCTCAACGCGGCGAGGGGGAGGCCGGACTCCTATCGACACATCGGCAGCGCGGCCATAGTTCGAGTCCGAACGGACGAGCCGGCGAGTCAACTGATTAGTTGACCGCTATCCGCCGACTCGTCAGGCGAAGCCGAATAGCGGGGGGAGCACAACGACGACGGCCGCCGCCCAGATGGCGAAGACCGGGAGATAGGAGGTTTGCCATCGCTCGAGGCGGTGGAAGGCGACATCGCCCCCGAGGAACTGCAGCGAGAGCCAGGCTGCTCCGGCCAGGTTCACCAACAGGACGAGGTTGAGGCCGAGTGCCGCCGTTCGATTCGGGGTGAACCCGAGATCACCGATGCGGGCCACCATCGTGCCCAGGACCATCACGTCGAGAGCGAGGGCGCTGGCGATGGTGACGAGTTGGACGCGGTCCATCCACCCCGGTTTGAGAGAAGGATCTCGGGCCGAAATCGCATAGAGGACCAGGCCGAGGACGACCACCAGCAGGGCGTCGAAGACCCCCAACAGCTCTCGGTCGAACACTCCGGCCAACCCGGACAACGCATAG
>DATDJH010000292.1:0-3688 GCA_036520635.1 Acidimicrobiia bacterium | reverse complement strand
GTCTGGATTCGATTATGAGGAGAGCATGGCCGCGTCTCGACAAATGGCATCCGACAACGGATGGACGTTGCTCACCGACTCTTCGTGGCCCGGCTACACCGAGATCCCCCGCCTGGTGATGGAGGGGTATCTGATCATGGGAGTCGAAGCGGCGGCCCAAATCGAAGCCATCGCCAATCCTCCAACCCACGTGTTCCTTCAGGCGGGGGTGGGAGGTCTTGCCGCCTCGATAGCTGCGTTCTCACGCCAACAATGGGGCGACGATCCGCTCATCGTCGTCGTGGAGCCGGACCGGGCGCCTTGTTTGACCGAAAGCATCAGGGTCGGACGGGCGGTCCGCACCGACGGACCGGTTTCCAACATGGGGCGCCTCGACACCAAAGAGCCGTCCCACGTTGCCCTCATGTCCCTGGCCAGAGATGCTGACTTCTACTTCAACCTGAGCGACGAAGAGGCCGCCGAAACGGTCGATTTCCTCAAAGGGCACGGATTGGCCACTACCCCTTCCGGGGCCGCCGGAGTCGCCGCCCTCCAGCACTCTGGTCCGTGGCGAATGGATCTTGCGATCGACGATTCGAGCCGGGTCCTGACCTTCGTTTCCGAGGGGCCGGAGCCGACCTAGAGAAGTAGTCGGCTCAGGTGATGGTGACCGCCGCCACGGGATCGGAGTAACGCAGCCAAACCACCGTACCCACGATCACTGGAGCCAGGAGCAGGACCACCAAAGCCTCGAGCGTTGCTTTCGCACCCCAATCGGTGGTTCCCACCATCATCATCAGCGCCCCACTGACCAGCAGGGTCCACCCCGACATTCGATACACCTCTGGGTGCTGAGCCTGCACCTCCAGGGTCAGGGTCAGGGCAATAACCGAGACCACCGCCAAGGCAAGTGAGCCGACAAGCAACCAACGCACCGACTCCGGTAGCGGCTCGGCGAAATGTTCGACCGTATTGAGGACTCCGGCGCCCCCCGCTGCGACCGCAACCAGGAGCGGGAAGTGCAGAAAGAGCCAGGTCTGGGTGAGGCGGGAGATCGGAGCGTTGTGGGATACGAGGTCGAAGTAGATCCACCACAACCCGATCGCGACCAGGACCCCGAGCAGGCCGATGATCACGCCGTCGACTTCCAGGGGGTGAATGTCGGCCACGCCGTCGATTGCGTCGACGATGACTTCGCCGAGAACGATGATCACGAAAAGCCCCATCCGCTCGATGAGTGAGGGGGTGGTTGCGATCGTTGCCTCGCCTTGCTGACTCTCCGGAGGCTGCCACCGGTTGGTGGACAGCACATACCCCAACGATTCGATGAGGAGGGCGAGGCCCCACATCCAGTAGGCCACCGGCTCACCAACGGCGGCGCTGGCTATGAACAAGGCCCCACCCAGCAGATAAGCCGCTGAGTAGGGGTTCGACGCCGATCGGTGCGACGGGTCGTGAAGACCGGTCCGAAACCAGATGATCGACAGCAGCAGGCTGTTGAGCCCGTAGGCGACTGCGAATCCGGCCGCCCCGGAGCCGGGGACGTCGCCGGCGAACACCGCCATCAAAGCCACCGTGAGCATCTGGGCGAAGGTGAACACCCGAACACTGATGTCGTTGGTGCCGTGGGCGTCGTAGTAGAAGGTGCCGTTGATCCAAGAGGTCCACACCGCGTAGAACAAGAAGGCGAACCAGGCCGCACCGGACCAGGTTGGATCCGCGGCCAGGTGGTGGGCCAACTGGGACACCAGGACAACGAAGACCAGATCGAAGAAGAGCTCGAGGAAGGTCACCCGTCGATCTGTGGGACGGTCCTCGTAGCGCCCGGGGGGCTGCCACCAGCGGCGGAAACTGAGTCGTCCGGTCACGAATCCGAAGCTAGCCCGGACTTACGAAGCGTTGACCAGGGGCGCCACCTTGGTGCCCAGCAACTCGATGGTCCGCATCACCTGGTCGTGTGGAAGGGTGCCGACGCTGATGTGAAGCATGAACCGCTGGATCCCGAGGACTTCGCGCATCCGGATGATCTTGGCGGCAACCGCTTCGACGTCACCGAGCACCAGTGACCCTTCAGGTCCCCGCATTGCGTCGAATTGCTGCCGGGTCATCGGCCCCCACCCTCGTTCCCGTCCGATGGTTGACATCGCGACGGCATAGGAGGGGTAGTACTCATCGGCGGCTTGGTCGGCGTCATCGCCGATGTAACCGTGGGCGTGCACCGCAAGAGGGACCGCTGCGGGGTCATACCCGGACTCGACGAGGGTTCGCCGATGGAGGTCGGCGAAGAAGGCGAACCGGTCAGGGTTGCCCCCGATGATGGCGAGAGCCACGGGAAGGCCGCGGGTGGCGGCGCGGACGATCGACTCCGGGGTGCCTCCGACACCCACCCACACCGGCAGCGGATCCTGCTCGGGCCTGGGAAAGATTCTCTGATCCTGGAGCGGGGGGCGATGCTTTCCCGACCAGGTCACTTTCTCGTTGTCGCGGATCTCCAGGAGCAGGTCGAGCTTCTCACTGAACAACTCGTCGTAGTCGGACAATGAATACCCGAACAGTGGGAAGGACTCGATGAAGGACCCTCTGCCTACCAGCAGCTCTGCCCGACCCGAAGAGACAAGGTCCAGGGTGGCAAAGTCTTGAAAGGTCCGGACCGGATCGGCTGAACTGAGGATGATGACAGCGGGGCTGAGGCGGATCCTCTTCGTCATTCCAGCCGCAGCAGCCAGAACCACAGCAGGGGCCGAGGCGGCGAAATCAGGGCGATGGTGCTCTCCGACGCCATAGACCTCCAGTCCCACCTCCTCGGCAAGGACGATCTCGTCGAGAACCTGGCGTAGTCTCTGCCCATGGCTGATCTTCTCGCCGGTGAGCGGATCCGGGTAGGTCTCGGCGAAGGTGGTGATCCCAAGTTCCATGGTGAGGTCTGTTCAGCGGTGGCCGGGGTTGGGATATTCCCGATGGCTACTTTGCGCCGGGCCCTTCGAAATATGCCGCCAGCTGTACGAACTGTCCCTTGAAGGTGCGGCGAGCGAGCAAGGGATAGGCCAACTTGGCCAATCCGGGCGGACGTTGGAAGGAGGCCTCGGTGATCTGTGTGATCTTCGAGCCCGCGCCGTCCGGTTCCACAATCAAATGAATGTTTCGATCCTGGAATTTGTCGGTGACATGCCACGTGATCGTCCTCGGGCCGACATCGACGATCACGACATCGGCGTCGAACTCGATTCGATCAGATCGAGGGCGATCGAGATGCTGGTGAAAACGAAATCTCGCTCCAACCTCGACGCCATCGCCCTCGAGTAGATCCACAGTCTCGACGTTGTCGCACCAGAGAGGGTCATTCCGCGTGTCGGAGACGAAGGCAAACAAGAGGTCCGGGGGCACGGGTATTCGTGCGGAGACCTTCACAGATCGAACCGGATAACTCGCCACAGGCTGACCATAGGCGCCCAAACATGGACCTTTTCCTCTGGCCGCCTGAGGAGTCTTCGAACGAAGATCGACCGAGATCGACCGAGGAGACTCTTTGAGCACCGCGCAAATCGAAATCGTCAAGCCCAAGCCTGCGGTTCAACTCGGCTATATGATTGCCATCGCGGTCAACATCGCGATGCTGGTGATCGCCAACAACATCCTGGCGTGGGGCTGGGCTCCGTTCCTCACCGCCGACTTCGAGCAAGTGCTCTGGCTGATCAATCTGTCGTTGCTG
>DATDJH010000291.1:0-5468 GCA_036520635.1 Acidimicrobiia bacterium | reverse complement strand
CCTCGCGTTCACGGTGATCCTGGCCCTGGTGGTCGGAGTCATGGCCGTTCTGGCTGGGTTGTTCCGCCTCGGGTTCGTCGCCAACTTCATCTCCGAGCCGGTGCTGAAGGGGTTCATCATCGGCCTGGCGCTCACCATCATCGTCGGCCAGCTTCCCAAGCTGTTCGGGATCGAGAAGGTCGAGGGGGACTTTTTCGATCAGCTTTGGGGCTGGATCACGGGTCTTGGCGAAACCGATGGCCTCACGCTCGCAATCGGGCTGACCTCCCTGGCGATCGTCTTCGGGTTCCGCCGCTTCCTACCCAGAATCCCTGGCTCTCTGGTGGCGGTCGGTTTCGGGATCGCTGCGGTCGCCATATTCGACCTCGGCGAGAGGGGCGTCGCGATTGTCGGTGAGATCGACGCCGGGCTGCCAAGTTTCGGGCTTCCCGAGGGGTCGCTGTCCGACTATCTGGCGATCGCTCCGGCCGCGGTCGGGGTGATGCTGGTGGGCTTCGCCGAGGGTCTGGGGGCGGGGAAGACCTATGCCACCCGCAACCACTATGACATCGATCCCAATCGCGAATTGATCGGGCTCGGATCGGCCAATATCGCCTCCGGGCTCTCTTCCGGGATGGTGGTCAATGGCAGCCTCTCCAAGACTGCGGTCAACGGGTCGGCGGGCGCCAATACCCAGGTGTCCGGTCTGGTGGTGGCTGTCCTGACGGTGATAACCCTGCTCTTCCTCACCGGGCTGTTCTCCGACCTTCCCGAGGCGACCTTGGCCGCAATTGTGATCGCGGCACTCGTCGAACTGGTCGACATCGACTCTCTCAGGGAGCTCTATCGCACCTACAGCGACGAGCTGGGCAAAATCTATGGGGTTGCGGCCCGGCCGGACTTCATCGCCGCTCTCGCCGCGATGCTCGGCGTCCTCATCTTTGACACCCTGCCCGGGCTCTTCATCGGCATCATCGTTTCGATTCTGCTCATGGTCTATCGGGCATCGCAGCCTCACATTGCCGGCTTGGGGGTGGTCCCCGGGACCGATATCTACGTCGATAGGACCCGTCGGCCCGACGCGGTCGCTCCGGAGGGAATTGCGGTGATTCGCGTTGAGAGCGGCCTCTTCTTCGCCAATGCCGACTATGTGCGCGCTCGGGTGCGTGAGGCGGCCGCCACTCCAGGCACGAAAGCAGTGATCATTGACGCCGAGACCATCCCTGCTATCGATGTCACTGCGGTTCGGATGCTGATCGAGGTCACCGACGAGCTGCGGGCCGACGGTGTCGATTTGATCCTCGCCCACGACATCGGACAGGTGCGGGACTTGCTCCCCGCTGACGAGCGAGGGACCGGGCCTGCCCTCTATCCGAGCATCGACCAGGCGATCGTTGCGGTCAGAGAGAGGTCGGGTTAGCCGCTAGCGGCTCTCCCAACTGCTGAGGCCCTCGTCCACCAGGTCCATCGCCCAGTCCACTTCTTCGGTGGTGGCAACCAGGGGTGGGATGAACCGGATAACGTTCCCGTCAGGGCCGCAGTTGATGACGATCAGATCGCGGTCGTAGGCGTGCTTCTCGACGTGTTGGAAGGCGGGCTTGTCAGGGGTCCTGCTCTCCCGATCGGTCACCAGCTCGACACCGGTCATCAATCCCAGTCCGCGCACGTCGCCAATCGTCGGATGACTCTCCGCCATTTCGTGGAAGCGTTCGAAGACTCGCTTCGACAGCTCCCGGGCATGAGGGAGCAGGCCATCCATGGTGTCCATCACTGCGACCGCCGCCGCAGTCGACACCGGGTTCCCGCCAAAGGTGGTGCCATGGGCCCCCACCGGCCAGTTGTCCATGACCTCGACCGATGACCCATAGGCGGAGAGGGGCAACCCGTTGGCGATCCCCTTGCCCATGGCCATGATGTCGGGCTTGGCGTCGAAGTGGTCAGCGGCAAACCACTCTGCGGTGCGGCCGAATCCAGTCTGCACCTCGTCGTAGATCACCATGATCCCGTTCTCGTTGGCCAGCTCCCGGAGGGCGTCGAGGAATGCAGGCGGGGCCGGGTAGTAGCCGCCCTCACCCTGCACCGGCTCCACCAGGAAGCAGGCGATGTTCTTCGGGGTGACCACATGCTTGAAGGTCATCCGCAGCTCGTTCAAGGCGTGATCCACGGCCTCGGATTCGGTCATCCCCCAGCGATAAGGGTGGGGGAAGGGGGCCACGAAAACCGACCCCAGTACCGGGTGATACCCGTCCCGGTACTTGGCGTTGGAGGTCGTGTAGCTGATCGACCCCATGGTCCGCCCGTGAAACGCCCCGCGGAAGGCGACGACGCCCTGGCGACCGGTCGAGTACTTGGCCAGCTTCACGGCCGCCTCGACCGCCTCGGCGCCGGAATTAGCGAAGGCGAACTTCTGGATGCCGGGCGGGGTTATGTCCCGAAGCCTCTCGGCGGCGTCCACGATGGAGTCGTAACGGACGATGCACCCGGAGTGCATGAGACTGTCGATCTGGCGATGCGCCGCTTCGACGACTGCGGGATGGTTGTGACCGAGGTTGACCACCGCGGTGCCGCAAGCGAAGTCAGCCCAGCGCCGGCCTTCGATGTCGGTCACCCAAATCCCTTCCGCCTTCACGGCATGAATATCGGTGTCGAAGGCGATCACGGGCGCGATCACGTCCTTGTGGCGGGTGACGAGGTCGGTCATGGGGCGCGATGCTACCCAACGGGCCTGATATCGGGAACCCCGGACGGTGGGCTCTCTAGCCCGTGCCGCACCCCTGGGGCCAGCGAAGGTGCTGGTCAGCGACGATTCCGGGCAGTTCGGTGATGGACCCGTCCGGGTGCTGGATGGTGACCGAAACCTGGGTTTCGGATCCGAGGCCGAAATGGGCGACCGGGAGGTGACCGGAGGCATATCCGCCCCCGGCGCTGATCTCCTCACGGCCGATTTGGGTGCCGTCTTCGGTGGACACCGTGACCAGGGTGCCGATGCCCCGCCCGGGCTCATCGATCGAGACTTCGAGCCAATGACCACTGTCCCCGTTGTTGTGGAACATCAGTGAGGGGAGCGATGGCTCCCATTCCACGGCGAACACATCGAGACGTCCGTCCCGGTCGATGTCGACCACCGGGGCGCCGACCCAATACTGGTCCGACCCCAATCCGCTCGACACCTCAAAGGCCAGGTCCTCTCCACCGAGGTTGCGATACACCGCGGGTGCGGTCCCGTCCTCTGCCGAGGCCGAGGTCACGATGTCGGGCCAGGAGTCGTTGTCGATGTCAGCGATCTCGACGTGGGGGGCAAGAGTGGGAAGAGGGGCCAATCCGGCCGCCTCGGTCACATCCTGGAATCCGTCGTCCGTGTTCAGGAAAGCCCGCACCGGGATCTCGGAGTCGAACTCCACCGTCGCCCGGTAATGCTGGCCGACCACTAGGTCGGGCTTCCCGTCCTTGTCGAGATCACCGATGGCAACCCCTGCCGCGTCGTCCTCCTCCCCGACTGGTACCGCGGCGTAGTCATCGGGGGTCACGTTCTCGAACACCAGGTCACCCTGGTTGAGGAACACGGCAGTGGAAGTGGCTAGGTCGGGGAGGCCATCGCCGTCGAGGTCTCCGGCAGCGGCACTCAGGGCGAGGATGCCTTCCAGCCCGGAACCCTCGGTCACATCGGTGAATTCGAGCGAGCCTCCGTTGTGGAGAAGCAGTCCGCCGGTCTCGCCGGAGTTGTCCTCGGAGACATAGACATCGAGCAGACCGTCACCGTCGAAGTCGGCAACGGCAGGGGTCCTGCCCCGGAAGTCGGCGGGCAATGGCTCACTGTGGGCGGTGAGGGTGCCGTCGACGTTCTCGAAGAAGCGGCTGGGCACCGGGAGGTCGCCGTCGCGACCGGCATGTCGGATCAGGAGGAGGTCTTCGTCACCGTCGGCGTCGAAGTCGGCAAACACCGCCCCCGAGGTACGACCCAACTCGTTGCTCCACCCATCGACCAGCTCCAACGCGGGGGTGCTGAGCAATAGCTGGTCTGGGCGGGGACCGTCGGCTCCGCGCACCTGATAGTCCTCGATCTCGCGGTCGGCGAAGGTCCCGAACACCAGGTCGGGGTGACCGTCACCGTTGGGGTCTCCGAAGGCGCCGGTGTGGCCGTACATCCCGATCAGCGGCTCGACTAGACCCATCTCCTCGGTGACGTCCTCGAAGGTGATCGGCCCCGGCGTCCCTGTCGTCGGCGCAGTCCAGCAAGTCAGCTCGCCCGTGGGTACGACAGCGGTGCTCCCGGGAGCAGGCGTCTGGGTGGTGGGGGGAGCACCAGGGTCGGTGGTGGCGGTCCCAGGCGTTCCCGGCGTTCCACCAGCGGTGCAGGCGGCAATGAGGATGACGACCAGGAAGGTCGCCAGATTCCGGCTCATACGCCTTCGATGACCACCAACACCGGGTTCCCGAAGCCGGAGTCGTCATCCAGGGGGGAAGCGTTCACGCCGAGGATGAGCCGACCGTCGTCGTAGACGACCGAGTAGCTGCCCCCAGGAAGGAGACCGAGCTCCTCGGCGAAAGAGTCGACCAGCGAGGTCACATCGACGATCTCGCCGGTGGCGGTGTCCATGGAGCGCACCGGGGCTCCGATCTCCCAGGCCCCACCGTGAGCGTCGGGCATCCAGAAGATGCGCGAGCCATCGGATGTCATTCCAATCGAGGTCACGCTGGCGCCGGGATCGCCAAGATCGGTCAAGGTCCCATCGGGAGAGATGGAGAAGAGGCCGGGCTCGTCATCAGCCACCCCGTACACCGTGCCGTCTGGCGCGGGCCGGGTCACCGACCGCAGCCACCAACCGGGAAGGGTCACCTCGAGGTCGGTGAACTCACCCGAGGCGGCGTCGAGCGCGGCCAGGGAGTAGTCGCCGATCGAGTAGAAGACATTGCCGCTCACCGGGTCGATTCCAAGGGCCCGGAACCCCTCCTGACGCGGATCGTCGACCTGGCTGACGGTCTCCCGAGCCGCAGTGTCATAGACGGTGAGCACTCCGCGGTCGGTGTCTTCGGAGTCGACATCGACCGAGCCCGCAACCAGAGTCCTGCCGTCGCCGCTCATGGTCATCGTTGGGTTGCCGTACTCCCCGGCGAAGGCACCCCGGTCCGAGATGGTCCCGGCGTTGGGGTCGATCTCGAGCAGGCGGTCGCCCTCGTATCCGTTGCCGTACTCCAGGTCGTCCCTGGTCCCCCAGTAGGTGGCGGCCCAGACCGAACCGCAGCTGTCCTGGACCATCTGGGCGTGGACCTTGCCGTAGCCAAACGAGCCCGGCTCGTGTGGCACTACGGAGAGGACATCCCCGACCCGGGTCAGGGTGCGCGACCCCTCGTCGTAGAGGAAGAAGTAGGAGTTGGCATCCATTCCGAGATGGTCACCGACGGCGGAGAGGTGGCGTCCATCCCCCAGGGCGATCCCCTGACCCCATTGGGTCCAGAGGCCTTCGGTCGGACCGGGAAGCGGATATTCG
>DATDJH010000290.1:0-2805 GCA_036520635.1 Acidimicrobiia bacterium | reverse complement strand
GCCGGGTGGGAGAGCTCGACGAGGAGATGGTCTACGAGTCCCGGGAGGGCGATGCCTTCCTGCTCGGCTCCAGCTCGTGGCGGATCACGCAGATCACCCATGACCGGGTGGAGGTGGTGCCTGCACCCGCCGACACCGCCGCCCGCATGCCTTTCTGGCACGGTGACTCGCTCGGCCGGTCCTTGGAGACCGGAAAAGCAGTGGGCCGGTTTGTCCGGGACACCGCCACCCTCGATCCCGATGTGGCGGAGACCGACCTGATTGCCACACATCATCTCGACCGTCGCGCCGCAGCCAATCTGGTCGCCTACCTCGCCGAGGAGAAGCGGGCGACCGGTCTCCTCCCCACCGACCAGACCATCGTCTTCGAGCGGTTCCGCGACGAGATCGGCGACTGGCGCCTGGTCATGCTCTCCCCCCTCGGTGCGCGGGTGCACGCTCCCTGGGCGATGGCCCTCCGACACCGATTCCGCGCCAGATACGGCACCGATGTCGATGTGATCTGGTCCGACGACGGGATCGCTTTCCGATTCCCGGATTCGGATGACCCACCAAGTGCAGCCGATCTGATGTTGGAACCCGATGAAGTTGAACCTCTGCTCATCGAGCATCTCGGGGACACCGCACTATTCGCCGCCCGGTTCCGCGAGGCGGCAGGCCGCTCCCTATTGCTCCCGCGGCGTCGGCCCAACCAACGGACCCCGCTCTGGCTGCAGCGCCGGCGCTCGGCAGACCTGCTCGGTGTCGCCCGGCAGTTTGGGACCTTCCCCATCATCCTCGAGGTCTATAGGGAGGTCCTCCAGGACGATTTCGACCTCGCCGGGCTGCAATCGGTTCTGACCGACATTCGCTCGAGGCGCATCCGGGTTGCCGAGGTCGAGACCGACGGCCCCAGCCCGTTCGCCTCGTCTCTCCTTTTCTCCTTCGTGGCCGCTTACCTCTACGAGGCCGACGCTCCTCTCGCCGAGCGTCGGGCGGCGGCCCTCACCCTCGATCGCGAGCTGCTTCGGGAATTGCTCGGGGAAGGTGACCTGCGGGAGCTGATCGATCCGGAGGTCGTTGCTGCCGTCGAGTTGGAGCTGCAGCATCTCATTGAGGGGCGCAGGGCAACCCATCCCGATGCGATCCACGACCTGCTCAGGGATCTCGGGCCTCTCGGAACCACGGACATCGAGGTCCGCAGCAGCGGTGTCGATGTCACTGCAGCGCTGGAGACACTGGAGTCGGCGCGGCGGATCGTCGAGATCGTGATCAAAGGCGAACCGCGGTGGGCCGCCGCAGAAGACGTCTCCCGACTTCGCGACGGGCTTGGTGTTCCGGCTCCCCCCGGGGTAGCACATGTGTTCCTGGAAGCTGTCCCCGACCCCCTTGGTGACCTCGTTGGCCGATACGCCCGAACTCATGGCCCGTTCACGACGGGTGACATTTCGAGTCATCTCGGATTGCCCCCGGCCGTCTCTGAGGCCGTCCTCCGCCAACTACAGGAAGCCGGCAGAATCGACGCCGGGTCATTCCGCCCCGGAGGGGCAGGGCGGGAGTGGATCGATCGTGAGGTCCTGCGACGGCTGAAGCGCCGCTCCCTGGCTGTCCTGCGCAGTGAGATCGAGCCAGTCGAGCCCCAGGCCCTTGCGAGGTTCGCAATCGCCTGGCAGGGCGTGTCTTTGAGCCCTCCTCGCGGGCAGCACGCGCTGCACGACGCGGTGGGTCGCCTGGCCGGCGCACCAATCCCGGCTTCGATTCTCGAGCGCGATGTGCTCGCCGCCAGAGTGGAGGGCGCACCGGCCGGCCTGGATCGACTCCTCCTCGACGGCAGCCTGGTGTGGATAGGGATGGGCGGCTCCGGGGTTGGTGACGGGAAGCTTGCCTTGTTTGCCAGGGACAGCGTTGGAGTTCTCTGGGGAGGGCCGGAACCGCCACCGGACTCACCCCAGCATCTCGCCATCCTCGAACATCTGGAGGGGAGAGGGGCAAGCTTCTTCCGTGACATCTACGACGGAGTCGGCGGCGGCGATCCCGAGACCGCTCTGGATGCCCTGTGGGACCTGGTCTGGGCAGGACATGTCACCAACGACACCCTCGAGCCGGTCCGAGCCTTCGTCAGTCGACGCCGTGGCCGCACTTCCGGCCGCCCTTCGATTTCGTCGCGATTCCCGGCCCATGCTGGAGGGCGATGGTCATCGACCGGTGGCCTCGCAACAGCGGCGCCCACCGACACCGAGCGCCGCACCGCATGGGCTCAACTGATCCTCGACCGCCATGGAGTGGTAACCCGGTCCACGGTGCTCGCCGAGGCATTCCCTGGGGGCTTCAGCGCCCTCTACCCAATCCTGGCCCATCTCGAAGAGACCGGCCGCATACGGCGGGGCTACTTCGTCGAGGGACTTGGTGGCTCGCAATTCGCCCTTCCCGGAGCGATCGATCGCCTCCGCCAGGAACAGAAGCCCGAGATCGTGGCCTTAGCGGCTGCCGACCCGGCCAACCCTTACGGAGCGACCCTGGTTTGGCCTTCGGTGGAGGGGATGCGCCTCGCCCGTGATGCCGGGGCCTATGTGTTGCTTTACGGCGGAGAGTTGATCGGCTTCCTGGAAAAGGGCCGCAAGAGCCTCAACCTGCTGACCCCAGAGCCATCTCACTTCATCGCAGTCGGCCAGGCCCTGGCGACGGTCGCCGCTCGCCATCGAAGGACCACCGTGAACACGGTCAACGGGATTCCGGCTCAGAGCTCCCCGCTGGCGCCGGCGCTGGCGGAGTGGGGCTTCACCACCGCAGTCAAAGGCCTCAGTTACCGGGGCTAGCGTCCCTACC
>DATDJH010000289.1:0-2580 GCA_036520635.1 Acidimicrobiia bacterium | reverse complement strand
AACACAAGAAGCAGAGCGGTGGCCGCGGCCAGTTCGGGGTCGCCTTCGTCAAGTTCGCCCCGCTCCCCCGTGGCTCCGGCTACCAGTACATCGACTCGATCAAAGGCGGTTCGATTCCCCGCCAATTCATCCCGGCTGTCGATAAGGGAATTCAGGAATCTTTGAGCCGGGGCATGCTCGCCGGATTCCCGGTGATCGACATCTCGGCCGAAGTGTTTGACGGCAAGTACCACACGGTGGACTCCGACGAGATGTCGTTCCGGATGGCCGGGATCCACGCGGTCAAGGCCGCAGCCGCCAGTCTCCGCCCGATCCTTCTCGAGCCCGTGATGAAGGTCATGATCAGCGTCCCCGAGGACTACCTGGGTGATGTCATGGGCGACGTCAACTCCAAGCGGGGACGGGTCCTCGGGATGGAGGGAGAGGGAAATCTCAGGTCGGTCGTCGCCCAGGTTCCGATGGCCGAGATCCAGCAATACGCCGCCGAGCTGCGATCATTGACCTCAGGACGAGGTAGTTTCGAGATGGAATTCGATCATTACGCGGAAGTACCTCATGCTGAGGCACAAGCTGTGATCGCGGCGGCCCGGCCCTCTGACGACTGACCCAGCCCAGGAAGGACCTTGACAATGGCGGATGCGGTTCTCCGGTACGGAGACAAGGAACTCTCACTCCCCACTGTGACGGGCACGGTAAGCGAAACCGGGATGGCGATCGCAGGAATCCGCTCCGGGTTGGGCCTGATCACCATCGACCGCGGGTTCGCCAACACCGCCGAAAGCACCTCATCGGTCAGCTACGTCGGTGGCGAGGAAGGGGTTCTCAGCTATCGCGGATACCCCATCGAGCAGCTCGCGGCCCAGGCCTCCTTCATCGAAGTCGTTTACCTCCTCCAGTACGGGGAGCTCCCCACCAAGGATCAGCTGGAGGAGTACGAGGAGAGCATCACCCGCCACACCCTGCTCCGCGAGGACGTGAAATACCTCTTCGAGGCCTTCCCCCACTCGGCGCATCCGATGCAGATCCTCGCCTCGGCAACGTCGGCGCTCGCCACCTACTACCCCGATGCCCTCGACCCCCTCGACGAGGACTCGGTGGATATCAGCGCGCGGCGATTGGTCGCCAAGACCCCCACGATGATTGCCTGGTCCTACAAGTACCGGGTCCATCAGCCCTACGTCTATCCCGACAACGAGCTCGACTACGCCTCGAACTTCCTCAAGATGATGTTCTCGGTGCCGGCGGAGGACTACGAGCCCGATCCGGTGGTGGCCAAGGCACTCAACATGCTGCTGATCCTCCACGCTGACCACGGTCAGAACTGCTCATCGTCCGCGGTGCGTCTGGTCGGCTCTGGTCAGGCCAACATTTTCAGTTCGGTTTCGGCAGGCATCCATGCCCTCTCCGGGCCGCTGCACGGGGGGGCCAACGAGGCCGTGTTGGCCATGCTCGAGATGATCGTGGCTGACGGCGGGGAGGTCTCGAAGTGGGTCGACCGGGCCAAGGACAAGGACGACCCGTTCCGACTGATGGGCTTCGGTCATCGGGTCTACAAGAACTTCGATCCCCGGGCCCGGATCATCAAGCAGGCGACCGATGAGGTCCTCGACGCCCTGGGGGTGGACGATTCCCTGCTCGACGTCGCCTTGCAGCTCGAGGAAGTGGCCCTCTCCGACGACTATTTCATCAGCCGCAAGCTCTATCCGAACGTGGACTTCTACTCGGGGATCCTCTACCGGGCCATGGGCTTCCCGACGGACATGTTCACCGTTCTATTCGCCCTCGGCCGGCTTCCGGGCTGGATCTCGCAATGGCGCGAGCTGATGTCGGACTCGGAAACCAAGATCTTCAGGCCGCGCCAGGTGTATATCGGGCCCGCCCCCAGGGACTTCGTCCCGGTGGACGAGCGCTGAGTCACACCTCGGGAACGTCCTCCACGTAGGGCTCCTCGGCAAGCTCGCCGGTCACCGCGTCGACCACGACAAGAGCCCGCTGGTCCGGCGGCTCGACCGCCGAATACAGGACCACGCTCCACCGCGGGACCGAGCGGAACCCGCGAAAGGTGACCGCTGCCGAAGCGTGACCCACCGGGAAATCGACCGCGGCGCCGGCGATGGAGAGGGCACGGTGCTCATCGATGTTGAGCGGCCATGCCGAGGCGAATTGCCAGAGAGCCAGGGCCACGAAGCCGATGGCCGGGATCCATCCGTCGTCGAGAAGAATCACAGTTAGCACCGCTCCGACCACGAAGACCCATCCTGCGATCCGGCGACGCATCGGCGAGGGGAAGCGATAGGGCCCGACCACATTGGAGTCGAGCTCCTCCTCGATCGAGATCGAGTCCGCCAGATCCCGCTCGATGTGAATCCCCTCGCGATCCACCCGCGCTGAGTCCGGTTCGGTCACGACACCGGTCTTTTCGCCAGTTCGACGAGACGGTTGGTGGCCTCGATCAAGGGGACGTCTCTGGTGTCCCTCTCCTCGCCGTAGAGGCGCAGCCCCACAGTCGAGTTCTCGACGTCCTGATCGCCCACCACGACCACGGTCGGGTGCTTCTGGCTGAGAGCGCGGCGGATCTTC
>DATDJH010000288.1:0-4651 GCA_036520635.1 Acidimicrobiia bacterium | reverse complement strand
CGGCGCCTTGGTGCTGTTGTTGGTGGCGAAATGGACAGTTACACCCGCATCGTGAAGTCGTTGCAGGGCCAGATCCGATCCCGGCACAAGGGTGTCATCGAGGTAGATGACACCGTCGATGTCACAGATGACGTTCATGCTCTCGCAAAGAAGCGGTCGAGAACTCTCACGTAGAGATCCGTGGTGCGAATCACCGAGTCGACCGTGACCCGCTCATCGTGGCCGTGAAACAGGTTCAGCAACTCAGAGAAGCTCATCCGATCGTCGAACAGGCCCACTCCGTAGCAAACCGTGCCTTTCGCCCGCCAAAAACGGGCGTCTGTGGCCACCGTCATCAGCGTAGGTGCCAGATTGCGGTGCCCGTCCAGCTCTTCGACCGCATCGCCAATGGCCTCCCACAACGGGTTGCCGATCGGGGAGATCGTGGCGTCGCCGTCCATCATCGGACGGATCTCGACATGCCCAGCGGCGGAGCCCATCGCCTTTCGCAAGTGGGCGTCGACGAAATCACGGTCCATGCCAGGGAGCCCTCTGATGTCGACCTCCGCGTGAGCCCGATCGGCCACGACGTTGGTCTTCGTCCCCGAACGGAGGATGTTCGAGGAGATCGTGAGATGGGTGGCGGCATGGATGTAGCGCGCCAAAGTGGGGTCGGTGATGGCGATTCGGTCGATCTCGTCGTCGACCTGGTCGATGTCGGTCAGGCGCCGGGTCGACTCCTCGTCGAGCCCGAGGTTGCTGACAAAGGAAATCCAGCCTTCTGTGATCTCGGCGGGTGGAGGAGTCTCGACCACCCCGGCGAGAGCGGTGACCATCTTCTCCAGGGCGTTGTCTGTGCCGTAGGGAAGCGACCCATGTCCGGGCGAGCCGGATGTCTCCAGGATCGACCAGTAGGCGCCCTTCTCAGCCACGGACACCGGGACCGCCGTGTGCCCGTCCGCCGACAAGGCGGGATAGGCCACTTCAGTCAATAGAAAATCGGCTCCAACCAGATCCCAGTGATCCTGGACCAACGGCAACGCCCCGAGCCGTCCACCGTTCTCTTCGTCGGCCACAGCACAGAACACCAGGTCGCCACGGGGCCGCTTTTCTCCGGTCAGGTAGGGACGGACCGCCACCGCCATCGCCGCCGCCACGTTGAGCATGTCCACCGCACCTCTGCCGAAGACGAAACCGTCGACGATCTCGGCTGCAAATGGGTCGACCGACCAGCCGCCCTTCTCGACAATCACGACGTCGAGATGAGGGAGCAAGGCCAACGACGGCGCCTCGGGATCGGTGCCGGGCACCCGATACACCACTGACTGGCGTCCCGGCGCCGGCTCGAACACCTCCCCACGAACTCCGAAGAACTCGGCGAGGGTCTCGACCGAGCGAAACTCGAAGCCGCTTTCCGGAGTGCCGTCGTTGACACACTGATTCCGGATCAGCTGTTGCAGCAGGTCAACCGCGTCGTGGCTCACCGGGTCAACCTAATGAGGGGCCGACTTGCGGATGAGCCGCACCAGGTCATACATCGTCGGCGTCAGGTCGTAGTCGGCCACCTGGTCCAGCCCGACCCAACGAGCCTGTGTTGCGTCGTCCGCGGCCGAGAGCTCCCCACCGACAACCTGGCCTTCGAAGTCAATGATCACAATGTGGTCGTGCTCGGAGATGTGCTCGCCGACCCACACGACTTCGCCGGTTTCGACGTCGAGCCCGGTTTCCTCTTTCACCTCGCGGGCTGCGGCATCACGGAGCGACTCCCCCGGGTTCACCTTGCCACCGGGGACAGCCCACAGCCCCATGCTGGGCTCGTGACCTCGCCGGATCAGCAGCAACCGGTTGTCGTCGATCAAGACCACGCCCACGCCGACGACAGGTGCCTTACTCACGGTTGTCATCGTGGTGCATGACGATGGATCGCGCGCTGAACCCACCTGCCTCGAAGAAGTTCTTGACCAACCTGTGCCCGGGCAAGACGTGGGCGTCGAACTTCGAGATGCCCTGGGCCCGCAGCCATTCCAGGGCGTAGTCCCTCATCGCCTCCCCCACTGAGACCTCTCGTGCCTCCGGTTCCACAAAGACCAGGCGTATCGAACCGATCTTCTCGCCCCGGGCCTGGGGCAGGAGCCCTTCGACCCTGGCTACCAGGAATCCAAAGGGATAATCCTCGATCTCGCCAACGACCACCAGCGTGTCGGCATCGTGCAGCGCCTCGTTGAGGGACTCAACCACAGGTTCGGCCAAACCATCGGCCAGCGGCCACATGAGGTGGAGTTCGGTCATCTCGGTCTCGAGACCCCGATAGAGCCTCTCCAGAGTCGGGAGGTCGCTGGTTTCGGCAGTTCGCGCCGAGACTTTCATTACTTCCAGAACCGTAACCGCTGAAAACCCCAGATCGTCACGAGCTTCATCGCTTCCAGGACGATCCCGGTTCCCATCTTCGAGGTCCCTCTGGTCCGATCCCGGAAGCTGATCGGCACCTCGACGATGGCCAATCCCTGCTGATGGGCCTTCAAAGCCATCTCGACCTGGAACCCGTATCCCGACGCTTCGGTCTCCCGATAAGGGAGGGCCCGCAGCGCTGTCGCGCGGAACGCCCGAAAGCCGGCGGTTGCATCTCGCACCGGCAACCCGAGCATGAGACGGGCGTAGAGGTTTCCGCCCCTGGAAATCAACTGCCTGCCCAGCGGCCAGTCCGGGGTTGCGCCGCCCTTCACGTAACGCGACCCGATCGCCACATCGGCCCCTTGGTCTGTAGCCGAGATCAGACGTGGAAGATCGGTCGGATCGTGGGAGAAATCGGCGTCCATCTCGACGATCACTTCCGCTCCTGCCTCGAGAGCACGATCGAAGCCAGTGGCGTATGCCGGTCCCAGGCCTTGCTTCTCCGCCCGGTGAACCACCTCGACCAGCGGCTCATTGGCGGCGATCTGATCGGCCAGGTCGCCGGTTCCATCGGGGGACGAGTCGTCGACGACGAGGACCCGATAACCCTGGACCGTGACCGCCGCAACGATTTCCGAGATGTTCTCCCGCTCGTTGTATGTGGGGATTACGACCGTTACCCGATCAGTAGGCACAGTCGGAGCACAGCATCTTCTTGCGATTGGCGAGCTGGCTGGTTCTCTTGACCATGAAACACGACTGACAGACGAACTCGTCGGAGCGCTGAAGCTGAGCGTCGACGTTCATCGTCAGTTCCTCCCTGCGAATCGCCCGCAATTCTTCGACCTCGTCGACAAGGAGAGTCTCTCCCACCTCTTCGTCCATGAGCTGAAGCTCCTCGCTTTCCAGCTCTTCGAGCGCTTCGGTGGTCTCGTCGTCGTGCACCTCTTCCTCGTCGTCGGTGTCGAAGTCCTCGACTTCCTCCTCGGCCACGAACTCTTCTTCGAACTCGGGGACGAGCTCGACCTCTTCGAGCTCCTCGACGAGCGCGTCGTCCAGTTCCTCTTCAGGAACATCGACCTCGTCGGGCAGCTCTTCGATGAGCTCGTCTAGTTCTTCATTGGCCATTTTGATGTTTCAGGTGCCTCGGGGGCGGGCAGTATAAGTCGACGGGGCTCAGATCTTGAGGCGCACCGCGGCCGGGATAACCCGGCCGTTCACCGTCGTATTCCCGATCAGGTCACCATCGGCCTCAACCGGCCAGGATGGCTCGGTCACCAAGCTGAATTCCGACACCGAAAGACGTCGAACTCCGGGCTCACGCAGATGTGTCCCCTTGATCACCTTGGGCACCAGTGCGGCGGCCTGACCCTTCTTGACATCGAAGATCTGGATGTCGAGGACACCGTCGACAAGGGTCGCCTTCGGAGCCACGTTCCAGCCGCCGGCGAAAAACTGGGCGTTGGCGAATATGACCGCCAGAGCCTCGGACTCGACCACTTTCTTCTCCGTGGTGAGCGTGATCTGCGCCCTGGGAAAGCGGGGCAGGCGCCCACCAAACGCCATCGGGTAGCGGACAGGGCCTAGCCAGCGAGCGATCTTCACCGCAGTCTGCGCTGCGGCCGCCCCGACGCCAGCCTGAGCCACGTTCACGAAGTAGCGAAGGCCCCACTCGCCTTCCAGCGCTCCCACGTCGATCGGATACACGGAGTCCGTAGCCAGATGTTGGGCCGCCCCGGCAAGATCCTGAGGTAATCCAAAGGTTCGGAGTAGATCGCAGCCGGTCCCCACGGGCAGGACTCCGATCACCGGCGAGAAGCCCAGATCGAGGGGCAGTAGGGCGTTCACCGCCAGATTCACCGTTCCGTCGCCACCGGCGACCGCAAAATGCTCGAATCCTCGACCAGCTCCGGCGACCAGTGCGTCAGCCATCTCGCTGGGCGAGGAGGGTGCCACGATCTCCGCGTCCAACCCAGCAGTCCTGACCACATCGGCGATCAATGTGGGATCGGTTGTGAGACGGCCCGCCTTCCCATTCACGGCAACCAGCCACTTCGTCATCAACCGACTCCCTGCGCAGCCACCACGCCCCGGTCCACCGACTTCAGCGCCTGCACGGCCTCTTCTCTCATCCCGGGTGCTGCTTCCCTCAACTGGCGCAGCAGGTCAACCAATTGCCGAGAGACCCGGACGAAGTCTCCGGGGGCCATGCCCCGGGTCGGCAGGTCGTCGAAGTCAGTGCCCGAGGCCCAGATGTGGGCCAACATCGCGAAACCGGGGT
>DATDJH010000287.1:0-2740 GCA_036520635.1 Acidimicrobiia bacterium | reverse complement strand
GGGACAGGTGACTTACGCCGAGTTGGTCGACGCATATCAAGTGGAGGCCAGCGGGCTGATCGATGGCGGTGTCGACCTTCTCATCATCGAAACCCAGTTCGACCTTCTTGGTGCCAAGGCCGCGATCGAGGGCGGACGTGCCGCGATGCGGGCGGCCGGCGTCGATCTCCCCGTGCAAGTTCAAGTCACTATCGAGCTCACCGGCCGGATGCTTCCCGGGACCGAAATCGGGGCCGCGCTCACATCGCTTGGCTCCCTGCACCCGACGGTGATCGGGCTCAACTGCGCAACCGGGCCCGCTGAGATGTACGAGCCTTTGCGACATCTCACCAGGCACTCGAGGCTGGTCGTATCCGCAATCCCCAACGCCGGCCTGCCGTACGTCGAGGACGGCAAGATGAAATATGACCTCGGCCCTGAAGAGTTGGCCGAGCATCTCGCCACCTTCACCACCGAGTTCGGGGTCGGAGTTGTCGGAGGATGCTGCGGAACTACGCCCGAGCACCTCGCCGCCGTAGTGGCCCGAGTCCGTCCGGTGACCATCAAGGAGCGACAGCCGGTCATCATCCCATCGGCCTCCTCGCTCTATAGCCAGGTTCCCTTCGATCAGGACACCTCGTTCATGATCATCGGCGAGCGCGCCAACGCCAACGGATCCAGGGCATTTCGTGATGCTCTGCTTGCCGACGACCTCGAAGGCTGTATCGCCATCGGCCAGGACCAGGTGAAGGAGGGGGCTCACCTGGTTGACCTGTGCGTTGACTACGTAGGTCGCGACGGCGTGGCCGACATGATCAGGCTGGCTTCGGCGTTTGCCACAGATGTCGCAGCGCCGGTCGTGCTCGACTCGACCGAGTCGCCGGTGATGGAAGCCGGTCTCGAACGTCTCGGTGGGCGTTCGGTCCTCAACAGCGCCAATCTCGAAGATGGGGATGCTGAGGGATCCCGCATCGATCGCGTCTTCAAACTGGCCGCCAAGCACGGGGCAGCCGTCATCTGCCTCCTCATCGACGAAGAGGGTCAGGCAAGGACCCTCGAGTGGAAGATGCGAGTGGCTCATCGCATCCACGATCTCGCTGTCGACCGATACGGGTTGGAGTCGAGCGACCTCATCTTCGATGCCCTGACGTTTCCACTCAGCACGGGTGACGACGACCTGCGTCGTGACGGCATCGAAACGATCGAAGCGATCAGGAGGATCAAGGCCGAGCTACCCGGAGTCCGGACCGTGCTCGGCGTCTCCAATATCTCCTTCGGGCTCAATCCCGCCGCGAGGAAAATCCTCAATTCGGTCTTCCTTCATGAGGCCGTGGACGCAGGGCTGGACGGCGCGATCGTGCACGCCGGGAAAATCGAGCCGTTGTCGAAAATGGATCCGGAGCAGCGCAAGGTCTGCCTCGACCTCGTCTACGACCGCCGAGAGGAAGGCTATGACCCGCTCGAGAAGCTGCTCGAGTTGTTCGCCGACGTCCGGACCGAGCAAGCGACGGTCGAGGACTACAACGACCTCCCGGTGGGGGAGCGCCTGGCTCGACGAATCGTTGACGGTGACCAGCGCTCGATAATCGAGGATCTCGAGATCGCACTCGGTGAGGGGACAAAGCCGCTAGACATCATCAACGAGTTCTTGCTCGCCGGCATGAAGACAGTTGGTGACCTATTTGCCAGCGGTGAGATGCAACTTCCCTTCGTGCTCAAGTCAGCGGAGACCATGAAGAAGGCCGTTGCCCACCTGGAGCCGAAGATGGAGAAGTCGGACACCGGGGGCCGGGGCAAGATCGTGATTGCCACGGTGTCAGGCGACGTGCATGACATCGGCAAGAACCTCGTCGACATCATCCTGAGCAACAACGGGTATGAGGTGCACAACCTCGGCATCAAGGTTGGGATCGCGGAGATGATCAAGGTGTTTGAGGAGACCGGAGCCGACGCGATCGGGATGAGCGGCCTCTTGGTCAAGTCGACCCTCATCATGCGCGACAACCTCGAAGAATTGGAGCGCCGGGGCATGGGCAAGGTCCCCGTCCTCCTTGGCGGAGCCGCGCTGACCCGAAACTATGTCGAGGCGGACCTCAGGTCTCGCTATGCCGGGCCCCTCTATTACGGAAAGAATGCCTTTGCCGGTCTCGACGCAATGCAACGGATTGTTGCCAAAGAACCGGCACCGGCGCCCGAAGCCGGGCGGCAGTGGCACAAGGCGGGCGAGGAGCCGGTGGAGGTGCCCGCTCGCTCGCCTCATGTCCAGACCGACAACGAAATCTTCAAGCCACCGTTCATCGGTTCGAGGATCGTCCGTGGCGTGCCATTCGACGACATCACCCCGTATGTCAATCTGACGGCCCTTTTCCGCAACCAGTGGCAGTACCGGCCAGAGCCCGGCGAGAACGACCGGGAATTCAAGGAACGACTGCGACCCCTCCTCCGTGACCAGTTGGCACGGGCCCGCTCAGCTGACCTTCTCCGCCCCCAGCTGGTGTACGGCTACTTTGCCGCGAACTCCGAGGGCAATGATCTTGTGATCTGGGACGACGAAGGTCGCAGCACCGAGCTCACCCGATTCACCTTCCCCCGGCAGCCCGAGGAGCCGTTCTATTGCGTTTCGGACTTCTTCAGGCCGATGGGCGGTGAAGTCGATTACGCAGCCTTTCATATCGTCACCATGGGCCACGAGGTGTCGCGTCGCACCGCCGAGCTGTTCGCCGACAACAAGTATCACGACTACCTCCTGCTCCACGGCCTC
>DATDJH010000286.1:0-3036 GCA_036520635.1 Acidimicrobiia bacterium | reverse complement strand
GCAATGAGCGAACTTCTCGATGCCCTTGAGCTTCACCCATTCCGCATACCGATGCGCCACCGCTTCCGACGGGTAGATCACCGCGAAGGAGTTCTGATCCGGGGCCCGGCCGGATGGGGCGAGTTTTCGCCGTTTCCTGATTACCCCCCGGAAGTCACCACCAGATGGCTGGCAGCTGCGCTCGAGGCCGCCTGCAGCGCGTTGCCCGAGCCGGGACGGGCGGCGATCCCCGTGAATGTCACAGTCCCTGCCGTTGCACCACTTGTGGCGAGAGGTCTGGTTCTCGAATCCGGCGCGACCACCGCGAAGGTGAAAGTCGGTGAGCCCGGTCAGGCGCCAATTGAGGACGAGGATCGACTCGAGGCGGTCAGAGATGCGTTAGGCCCCGATGGCAAGATCCGGGTCGACGTCAATGCCAGCTGGGATCTCGACACCGCCACCGAGCGTCTGGCCACCTTCTCCAAATTCGGGCTCGAGTACGCCGAACAGCCGGTGGCGACTCTCGAGGAGATGATCGAGCTGAAAAAGCGAACCGACGTCCTCCTGGCGGCCGACGAGCTGGTTCGGCTTCGCCCCGATCCATTGGAAGTCGCAGTTTCCGGTGCAGCCGACCTCGTGGTCCTCAAAGTGCAGCCGTTGGGCGGTGTTACGAGGGCCCTCGACATCGCGGCGCGAGCCGGGGTGCCGGTTGTGGTGTCCTCCGCCTTGGAGACCTCGATAGGGATATACACCGGTCTCCTCGTCGCCTCGTTGTTGCCCGAGCTTCCTTACGCGTGCGGTCTGGGGACCGTCGCCTTGATTGAAGGGGATCCGACCCGCGATCCGTTGGTTTCCCTGGACGGGATGCTCGAGGTCCGGAGGCCTGAGCCTGATCCTGAGCTTCTTGCCAGATGGCGCCCGGAACGCGATCGTGCCGCTGAGATGTTGCGAAAGGTCCGTTCGGCGGCAGAGGTGCTGACATGAGCCAGCCCAATCCCAGCACCGCACTTGCACGGGCGGTGGCCGATGAGATGGCGAGGCAAGGGGTTTCCCTTGCGGTCATTTCGCCTGGCTCGCGGTCGGCGGCTCTGGCTATCGCCTTCGATCAGCACCCGAAAATCACCACCCGGGTGGTACTCGACGAGCGGTCGGCGGCGTTCTGGGCGCTGGGCCACGCCCGCGCCACGGGACTGCCCACCGTCGTGGTGGCGACCTCGGGAACCGCGGTTGCCAACCATTTCCCCGCGGTGGTCGAGGCCGACGAGTCGATGGTGCCGCTGATTGTCATCTCGGCCGATCGCCCACCGGAGATGCTCCATGTTGGGGCCAATCAGACGATCGACCAGGTCGGGCTCTTCGGTGACAGGGTTCGCTGGTTCTGCAACCTTGGCCCAGCGATGTCAGGCAGCGACGACAACTGGTATTGGCGAAGCGCCGTATCTCAGGCCGCCGCCCGATCAATGGGCCACGGCTCGCGGCCAGGCCCGGTCCACCTCAACATCGCCTTCCGTGAGCCAACCGTGCCTGTCGAAGAAGATGGCCGATCCCCGGTCGACGTGTACCCGTATGACATCGACGGCAAGCCGGGAGGGGCACCCTGGCAGGAGCATCGAATCGCTCGCCCCGGTGCCGCCGCGGTGGCCGCTAGACCGGACACCCGCGGGCTGATCGTGGCCGGAGAGGGCGATTATGAGCCGTCGCCTCTGCTCGCAATCGCTCAACGCATTGGTTGGCCGATCCTGGCGACGGCGATGTCCGGGCTAAGGGGTCCGGAGGTGGTCACCACCTACCACCATCTGCTCGTCAGTGGCACTCCGGCGTCGTTGCGGCCCGAGATGGTGGTCACGGTGGGGAGGACCGGCCCCAGTGACCGCCTCACGGCACTCACCGCCTCCGGCATCCCCCAGATCAGCATCGATCGCTGGGGTGCCTGGCATGACCCTAAGAGGCAAGCGACATCCATGCTGCAGGCGGATCCGGTGGCCACGTTGGAACGGCTGGCATCGACCGTAACCCCAGACTCGAACTGGAGTGCCGGGTGGATTTCGGCCGATCAAACGATGCGCGCAGTCCTTGATGAGGCGATCGGGGTTGGGGAGCAGCCAACAGGGCCATCGGTAGCCCGTGCCCTTTCCGATGTTGGGTGGGAGATGCTGGTGGCAGCCTCATCGATGCCGATCAGAGATGTCGACGCTCACACGGTTCGAGGGGGCGCGATCCAAGCCAACCGAGGCGCTTCGGGAATTGATGGCCTCGTTTCCACCGGCCTTGGCGTGGCTCATGTCGGGCTTCTCACAGTGATCCTGTCCGGGGACCTGTCATTCCTTCACGATGGCAATGGCTTTGTCTCCGATCAACTCCCCAACGCGGTGTTCGTGGTCCTCGACAACGGTGGGGGCGGCCTATTCGATCTACTCCCTCAGGCGACCCACGCCCCGGGGTTCGACAGGTTGTTCGTATCCCCTCACCACCGGAATCTTGTGGACTTGGCCACGGCCCAGGGGCTCATGGCAGGGACGGTTTCCTCGGTCGGCGAGCTCGTCTCGGAGTTGGGGCAGCGACTCGAGGCCGGCGGCTGTCACGTGCTCCTGGTCCCGGTTGACAGAGAGGCGGACCTCAAGCGGCGTCAAACCCTCGATGACGCTGCGCGGTCGGCGGTCAGCGGAATCAGCTGAGGCCGAGCGCCCGCAACATCGGGAGCAGCTTGATTCGGGTCTCTTCCAGCTCGGCTTCGCGATTCGAGCCGTCGACCAGCCCGACACCGGTGAATAAGGTCACTTCCGGCCCTCGGATCTCACCGCAGCGCAGTGCGATCGCGAACTCTCCGTCACCGGCGGAGTTCATCCAGCCAACAGGCCCGGTGTATCGGCCACGACCATGCGCCTCGATCTCGCGGATCAGCTCCACGGCTGCCTTGGTTGGTGTCCCGGCAACCGCGGCAGTCGGGTGAAGGGCCGCGATCAAATCCGTCAGATGAGTCCCGGCAACGACCTTGCCCTCGAACCCCGTCGCCAGATGTTGGATGTCGGCAAAGGTCTCGATCCGGCTCGGGTTCCG
>DATDJH010000285.1:0-2175 GCA_036520635.1 Acidimicrobiia bacterium | reverse complement strand
TGACGATTGTCCCCGTCGGGTTGTTTGGGTTGCAGATATAGACCACCGTCGTGTCATCCCGGATCGCAGCTCGCATCGCCTCGAGATCATGAACCAGGTCCGTCGTGAGAGGGACCTCAACCGTATCGGTCAGGGCCCATCTGGAAACAGTCCGGTACATGACAAAGGATGGCCAGGCGAGAACGGCACTGGTTCCCGGGCCGCCGACTACGAGGGCGATGTTCGCCAACAAGGCGACACTTCCGGCACCGAGCCAGAGATGATCGGGGGACACTTCGAGCCACTTTGAAAGCGCGGCGGAGAGCTCGACGGTGTCATTGTCCGGATACCGATGTGAGTTGGAGAGTGCGGCAGTCGCCGCGGCGATCACGCCTGGAAACGGGCCGTCGGGGCTCTCGTTGGATGCCAGCTTCACGATCTGGTCCGGCGTGATGCCCAACTCACGCGCCACGTCGTCGATGGGGCGCCCGGGCACATAGGCGCCGATCGCCGACAGGTCCTGCCGGAAAGTGGGCATCCGGTGACGATAGCGGCGGGCCCAAATGCACAATTAAGAGGCGCAAGGCGGAACGAACCGTGGTTTTGAGACCACGACGTAGCATGGCCTACCGTCATCCCAGGCAGGATTTCGAGGGCGAAAGGAGAGAACAGGCGTTGGCACGGAGAGGCGGATTGGGTCGGGGTCTGGAGGCCCTGATACCTACCGAGACTGCGGAGCAGTCGCGCAAGCGGTTGCTCCGAATCATCGATGCCAACGGCGAGCTGGTCGGAGACGACCCAGGGCTCGACCCTGAGCTCTATCAGCAGATGTACCGGCGAATGGTCCTGGCTAGAACCCTCGACCGGAAGATGCTCGCATTGCAGCGTCAGGGCCGTCTCGGGACCTACGCCATGCTCGAGGGCCAGGAGGCCGTGCAGATCGGCTCTGCGCTCGCCCTCAAACCGGATGACTTCGTTTTTCCCTCCTATCGGGAGCATGCGGTCCAGGTGACCCGTGGCCTCCCCATCGAGGTCTTGCTCGCCTATTGGAAAGGCCTCCCCAACGCCGGTTGGGACCTGAACAAGTTTCGAACCGGGATCGTGACGGTGCCGATCGCGACCCAGCTCCCCCACGCCGTTGGCTACTCCTACGTCACAAAACTCCGAGGTGAGGACACAGTCACCGCCGTTTACTTCGGCGACGGAGCAACTTCGGAAGCCGACTTCCATGCCGCCATGAACTTCGCCGGGGTCTGGAAGACCCCGACCGTGTTCATCTGCGCCAACAACCTCTATGCGATCTCGGTGCCGTACGAGAAGCAGACGGCATCGGAGACCATCGCCCAGAAGGCTGCGGCCTATGGATTCGACGGTTTTCGGGTCGACGGGATGGATCCGATCGCCATGTACCTGGCGACCAGGATCGCGGTACGGCGAGCGCGCAAGGGCCAGGGCCCGACCCTGATCGAGGCGATGACCTACAGGTATGGCCCACACGCCACGGCCGACGACCCCACCCTCTATCGGTCACGGGAGGAAGAGGAGAAGTGGCGCCAAAGGGATCCAATCGAGCGACTCCGGCTCTTCCTCGAGGGTCGCGGCGAATGGGACGAGCGAGTAGGCGAGAAGGTCGCCCAGGAGACAGCAGATCAGGTCGAGGCGGCGATCACGGCGATCGAATCCGAGCCGCTCCCCGGCCGCGACGACGCTATCCGCCACGGGTTTCAGCGCATCCCCGCGCATGTGATCGACCAGTTGCACGGAATGCAGGAGGCACACGGCGAGGAGCCGACCGCCTTTGGCGAGGAGGATGTCTGGACCATTGGCCACGATCAGCCAGTGTCCGGCCCCACCGAGTCGTGGACTATGGCCGACGCCATCAATGCCGCCCTTGGCGAGGCGATGGAGCGCAACCCGGAGGTGATCGTTCTCGGCGAGGACGTTGGTCTCAGCGGGGGCGTGTTTCGGATCACCGAAGGACTTCAAGAGAAATACGGCGAAGGCCGTGTCATCGACACCCCACTCAACGAGTCCGGGATAGTTGGCAGCGCGGTGGGGATGGCCCTGGCCGGCGCTCGACCGGTGGCCGAGATCCAGTTCGAAGGCTTCGTCTATCCGGCCTTTGATCAGATCGTCAGCCACTTGGGAAGGTTCCGTTACCGGACCCGGGGCAATTCCAGCGTGCCGGTTGTCGTC
>DATDJH010000284.1:0-2342 GCA_036520635.1 Acidimicrobiia bacterium | reverse complement strand
GAGCCGGGAGCACGCGGTGATCGTGTCCGACACCGGTCTGATCACGGTCGCCGGGGGCAAGTACACCACGTATCGGGTGATGGCTAGGGACGCAGTCGACGCCGCCGCCGGCACTGTCCCCCCGTCCCGGACCGAGTCGGTCCCGCTGGTCGGAGCGGACGGGTATCAGGAGCTTTGGGATCGGCGTGCCTCGCTGGGCGTCGATGTGGATGTCGCCGAGCACTTGCTCCACCGCCACGGCTCGTCAACCCTCGACGTGTTGGAGGCCATCGAGGCCGATCCCGAACTGGGCAGACCACTCATCGACGAGGCCCCATACCTGCGCGCCGAGATTGCCCACGCGGTGACCAATGAGGGTGCGTTGCACCTCGACGACGTGCTCACCCGGCGCACCCGGATCTCGATCGAGACTCGCGACCGGGGCCGGATCGCCGCACCACTGGCCGCCGAGATCATGGGCGGGCTGCTCGGCTGGGACCGGGAGAGGATCGATCGGGAAATCGAGCACTACCTGGCTCGGGTCCAGGCCGAGCTCGACTCACAGCGCCAACCCGACGATCAGACAGCCGACGCCGCCCGTATGGGGGCTCCAGACGTCAGGACCGGCCAGGCCGAATAGGGATTAAAGGGTGAGCCGGAGGACCATCACGGCGATGGTCACCAGGACCAAGAGGGTGTCGATGACGCCGAAAGTGGCGAGGCGCCCGGTGGCCGACTTGACGCCGGGCTCGTCGCCGGCATCGATGGCATCGGCAGCCCGCTTGGAGACCGGATCGAATACGAACTTCCCGAACAACGCGCCGATCACGATCGTGATGAAGCCGATGGTGACGAACAAGCTTCCAAAGCTGTAGACGTCGCTTTGCATCACCATCAGGATCCCCGTCAGCAAAATCAGGATCGCCGCAGGCATGTAGAGCACGGTCGACAGCCGTCCTGCGATCCGATACCAACCCGAAGCAGCACCGGTTCCCTGCTTGATCGCCATCGGGGGCACCACCGCCTGCACGATGTTGGCTCCCAGCCAGGTGCCGGCGCCGGCAATGTGAAGCACCAATAGGAAGTCACGCAGATCCAAGACAACCCTCCATCGTTGTGGCCCGCCAAGTTATCGAATTGGCTACCTCTGACGTCGGCATACCATCCCCGCCCCCATGTCTCCAACGAATGAGGCCCCCGGGTGCCGTGACATCGCGATAGCCACCGTCTTCCTGTTGGGGTTCGGGATCGTGATGTTTGCCATCGGGCTTACCTTGATCAACCGTGACGGGTGCTCGGGAGCGTGTGAGTCGGCCGGACTCGCCCTTCTCTATGCCGGAGGACCGGTGTCAGCAGTGATTGGGTTCTTCACCGACACCGTGGTGGTGGCATGGCCGTTGGACGTGACGCTGTGGGTGCTGCTTGGTTTTGGAGTGGCCCGTTGGTCGGGAAATCATGATCGTCGACCCCTCGGACCGGCTCTCGTCGTTCTGCTCTGCTTCGTTGTCTTCGGACTAGTCCTTTCGCAGTTCGTCGAATTGACCGTTTAGAAACACCCCCCGCCACCTACCGTGAGGGGTCGATGCCAAGCACTCCTGTCGTCCGCACCACCTCTTTGGCCCTGGCCGGTCTCGTCGTTGCACTCGCTCTGAGCACGACTGCCATGTTCCAGGCGTCACGGCCCGGAGCAGACCTCGCCCCCACCAACGGGGCCGAGAGCCTCATCCAGATCCTCCAGGGCAACCAGAACGTCCTGTGGACCTCGTTGTCAGGGCAGGTCACGAGCTACGTGGTCCAGGGCTGGCCGAGCAAGACCGGAGACACGGAATTGGGCGGTGCCCTGATGATGGAACGCCCGGTGGACGGGTCAGCCGGTGTGATCGACTTCGGCGAGAAGCCGATGTCTCTCGAGTTTCAGATCGACCGCTAGGCCACGAGATACGGTTCGAGGTCGGCTTCCTCGAACGGGCCGACCGCACCAACCACCCGCTCGCCGGTGAAGAGATCGGTCGCGATCGCCTGCACATCCTCGAGGGTGACCGCCTCCAGCTTGGCGAGCCTCTCGCCCACCGAAAGATGTGGCATACCTGAGAGCTCGTCGCGCCCGAGGCGGACCATCCGGCTGTTTGGGTCCTCCAGGGAAAGGGCAAGACCGCCGCGCATCGACCCCCTGGCCCGCTCCAACTCTTCTTCGGTGATCCCGTCGGCGACGACTTTCGTCAACTCGTCCCGGATCACATTGAGAGCGGTGTCTGTCTGACTCGGTGTGGTCCCAACGTAGACGCCCCAGGCACCGGCGTCGGCATAGGCCAGGCGGAAGCCGTACACGGCATAGGCAAGGCCTCGCTCCTCGCGCACCTCGC
>DATDJH010000283.1:0-4710 GCA_036520635.1 Acidimicrobiia bacterium | reverse complement strand
GCGAGGTCGAAATCGTCCTGGAGGACCTCCCTATAGACCTCGAGGATGATGGGGAAGGTCCCAAACTGCCTGGCGACTCCGAGCAGGTCTGCCGAGCGCCGGCGCTGCAGCCAGAGGGGAGTCCGTTGGTTGGGCCGACGCCGCGGCAGCAATAGGGAGCGGCCTGCCGCCTCGCGGAACCGGGCGGCGAATAGTGCGGTGTCCCCGAGATGCTCGATGAGCAGAGGTTCCACTTCGTCGGGTTCCAACATCAGGTCGGCTGCATTTGGCGGGTCGTCCGAATCCGGGAATCGGAAAGCGATCCCGTCGTCGGACCAGATCACATCGACATCGGTGCCGTATCTGGCGCGGAATCGGTGTCGGAGGGCCATCGCCCAGGGAGCGTGCACCCGCGCACCGAGAGGGGAGAGCATGACCAGGCGCCAGTCGCCGATCTCGTCGCGGAACCGCTCGAAGACGATGGTCTGGTCGGTGGGGAGGAGACCGGTCGCCTGCTTCTCCTCGGCGAGGTAGGCGACCAGGTTGGCTGCGGCGCGCCGGTCGAGATGATGTGTGGCAATCAGCTCGGCCTCCGCCACTTCGGAATCGAGCGTGGCGGTTTCCCGGACAAACCGGCCCACTGCTTTTCCGGTCTCCAAGGACCGGCCGAGCGAGTCACCGTGCCAGAAAGGCATGCGGGCGGCGGTGTCGGCGGGTGCAGGCACCACCTCCACGCGGTCATGGGTGATCTGCGTGATCCGCCACGAGCTGGAGCCGAGCAGGAAGGCATCGCCCTCCCGGGACTCGTAGACCATCTCCTCGTCGAGCTCTCCCACCCGGCTGCCGTCGGGCAGAACCACGCGATAGAGGCCGCGGTCGGGGATGGTCCCCGGATTGGTGACGGCCAATTGCCTCGACCCAGGGCGGGGGGTGATCTCGCCGCTAACCCGATCCCAATTGATTCGGGGCCGGAGCTCTGCGAAGAGGTCCGAGGGGTATCGCCCGGCAAGCATGTCCAGAGTGGCGTCGAACACGCCCCTGCTCAACTCGGAGTACGGAGCGGCGCGCCGGGTCAGGTCGAAGAGGCGATCGGCAGTGGTTTCCCTGCTCACCACCTCTGCCACGATTTGCTGGGCCAAGACGTCGATTGGGTTCGCCGGAATCCGGGTGGTCTCCACGTTCCGCTTGGCCATCTCCCCAGTGAGAACAGTTGCGACAAGAAGGTCTCCCCGATACTTGGGGAAGACTTTGGCCTTGGATATTCCACCGACTTGATGCCCCGACCGGCCGACCCGCTGCAGACCCGAAGCGACCGAGGTCGGCGCTTCGACCTGGATGACCAGATCGACCGCGCCCATGTCGATGCCCAATTCGAGTGATGAAGTGGCCACCACGGCCTTCAGCTCACCTCGTTTCAGGGCGTCCTCGATCTGGAGACGGTGCTCCCGCGAGACCGACCCGTGGTGAGCCCTGGCGATTTCCTCACCGGCGAGGTTGTTCACCTCGGCACAGATCCGCTCGGCGAGCCGGCGTGAATTGGCAAAGACGATTGTGCTGTTGTGCGCTCTGATCGCCTCGAGCAGTTCGGGGTAGACCGCCGGCCATATCGACCTGGAAGGTGCCCGGTCCGGGTCGAGGGGATCCGGAGTTCCGGGTTCGGTCATGTCCTCGACCGGCACGACGACCTCGATGTCCAGCTCGCGGGTGTGAGGGACGTCGATGACGGTTACCGGGCGCGCCGTCCAAATCCCGGTCTCAATGGTTCCCCCTCCCAAGAAGCGGGCAATGGTGTCCAGGGGCCGCTGGGTGGCGGACAGCCCGATGCGTTGTGGCGCGACCTCGGTGATCTCCTCGAGTCGCTCCAGGGACAGCGCCAGGTGGGCGCCCCTCTTGGTGCCAGCGATGGCGTGGACCTCATCGACGATCACCCAGCGAACCGGCTCGAGAATGGCGCGGGCGGCCGAGGTGAGGATGAGATAGAGGGATTCAGGCGTGGTGATCAGGATGTCCGGCGGCTGGCGTTGCATGCGCCGTCTGTCTTCGGCCGGGGTGTCACCGGTCCGGAGGAAAGTCTCGAGTTCGGGTAGGGGCTCGGGAAACAGCCTCTGCGAAGCGTGGCGGATCCCGGCGAGAGGAGCGCGAAGGTTGCGCTCTACGTCATGAGCCAGTGCCTTGAGCGGCGAGATGTAGAGCACCCGGCAGCGGGCAGATCGCTCAGGCTGGGGCTCGGAAAGGAGGCGGTCGAGGGTCCAGAGGAAGGCAGCGAGTGTCTTGCCGGATCCGGTTGGGGCGTGGATCAGAGTGTGGGCGCCACCGGCGATCGCAGGCCATCCGAGTTGCTGGGCCGGCGTCGGCTCGGCGAAAGATGCTTCGAACCAGGTGCGGGTGGCCGGATTGAAACCGGCGAGTGGGTCCACACCGGGAAGGTATCAGGAGAGAAGGACAAGCTCGCCGGTCGGCCGGGGAGTCGGCAGAAACTCAGGCGCTCATGACGAGTGGCAGACGCTCCACGGCTGCCAGCTCGAGGAAGATCTCGACCACGGCTGGGTCGAACTGGGTCCCGGTGTGCTTGCGGATCTCGTTGATGGCGAAGGATACCGGGAGGGCGGGCTGATAGGCCCGGGTCGAGGTCATGGCGTCGAAGGCGTCGGAGACGAGCACGATCCTGGACAGGATCGGGATCTCCATGCCGACGAGACCAAAGGGATAGCCGGTGCCATCAAATCGCTCGTGGTGGTAGAGGATCGCTTCGGCAACCTTGGGGTCGAGGCGGTTGCGGGTCATCGCGAAGCCGAGCTCGGGGTGGCGCTGCATCAATTCCCGCTCGTTCTCGTCGAGGGGGCCCGGCTTGCCGAGGATTCCAGGATCGAGATGGATCTTGCCGACATCGTGAAGGATTCCAGCAAGGGCAAGGCGGTCGAGGTCGTCCTCTCCGAGGCCGAGTCCGGTTCCGAGGTCTACCGCGAGATCTGAGACACGATGCACGTGGCCGTGGAGGTCTTCAATTACGTCCTCCATGACCTTGATCAAGATGTCGTTGGGCAGATCCCTGAGCATGACTCACCAATCCCGCGTCGTCCGTACCACATGCGAAGTCTGCCCAGTTTGGATGAGACCGGTATGGGTCGACGGGACTAATCCTTTTGTGTAGTGCGCTAGACCTATCGACTTCTAGAGCAGTCCGGCGTTCGCGGCCGCCTCGATGAAGGCCGCAACCTTCGCCTCATCGACTCGATTGTTGGCGTCGTTGTCGATCTTGATCCCGGATCCGACGATCACAGTGTCGGCGACCTCCACCAGTCGGGAGAGGTTTCCGGTGCTTGCGCCGGATCCGATCACAACTCGACTGCCCTTGGGGATGACCGAGCGAATCTCGCGGGCCACCTCGATGTCGGGCTCGGCACCTGTCCCCGGTCCGGAGACGATCACCGCGTCGGCGAGGCCTCGCTCGACGGTGTCGAGGGCAGCCTGACCCGGCTCCAGGCCAGGCGGTGGGGTGGCGTGCTTCACCATCACATCGGCCCAGATCTCGACACCGAGACCGAGCTCGCGGCGCTTGCGAAGCAGCTCTGCGGCACGCCCCACTATCGGGCCCTGATCCGTGTTCATCACACCGGTGAGCACGTTGACACGGATGAAGAGGGCACCGGTCACGGTGGCGATACCGAGAGCGCTGATCGCGTCGTTGCGCAGGATGTTGACGCCAACCGGGACACCTGTGGCCTGCATCACGGCCTCGACAGCGAGCGTCACGCCGGCAACCGTCTCAGGGTCGACTTGGTCCGCCCGGAATGGGGCGTCGCCAAAGTTCTCGACCAAGAGTGCTGGGAAACCTGCTTCGCGCATTGTGGAAGCGTCGGAGATCGCAGTCTCGAGCACCTCGCTCATCGAGCCATTGAAACGGGGCGACCCCGGGAGTGGGAGAAGATGAATCATCCCCACCAGGTGGGGAAGCCCACTCACAGATAGGCCTTGACTACCTGGAGGGCTTTCTTGGCGTAGTCGCCTTCGTACTTGAGGCGGGTTGTCTCTGGCTTGGTCCGGCGCACCGCAACCCGGGCCCAGTCCGAGGCGGAGCCCTTGATCACCTGGTTGGTCTCGGCCGGGCCGTAGACCCACTTTGCATATCCAGGGCCGATCACCTCGACCCTCACCGGCTCGTAGTCCTCGCCTGCCTCTTTGAATGCGTGGGGGAGGGTCTTCCAGCCGAGCCAGCAGACGTGGCGGATCCGGGAGGTGTCCTCGACTTCGAGGCCGAGGGTGGCATAGATGTCCAGGCCGTGAGCCCAGGTCTCCATCAAGCGGTAGGTGGCAAAGGTGCGGGCGCTCATGTCCCCATCGATCCATTCGATCCTCGACTCCGCCCCCATGTGGGAGAGTGGCTCAACGACTTTGGCCCGCCCGCCACGCCACCATTCGATGACATCCTGGGGCCGCATCCCGCGGCCTTTCTTGATCGCTTCCTTGCGCAAGGAGTCGAGGTCGGAGGCATTTTGCCAACGCTGGATCATGTTGCCCCCGACGATGGTGTCGGCGGCGAGCTCTTCGAAGTCAGCAAGGTGGGCGATGGTGTCGCGAACGGTCCACGGTTTCGAGGGGGTCACCATGTCCCAGATCTTGATCGGGATCCTTTGTAGGGACTGATCGAGGAACTGTTGTTCGGCCACCAGGTCGGAAAGGATGTCGCGCACGTTCCAATGGTAGTAGCCCCCCGCAAGCTATTCCCAGGCG
>DATDJH010000282.1:0-2249 GCA_036520635.1 Acidimicrobiia bacterium | reverse complement strand
CACCTGGCCCGACGCCCTCGGTGTCGCCAGGGTCCATGGCTTCGGAGAGATCGCCCTCATCCACTTCGACGCTCACGCCGACACCGGCTTTATCCAGAACGGCTCGCTTCATGGCCACGGGACCCCGATGCGAAGGCTCATTGAGTCCGGGGCGGTCCCCGGCCATCGTTTCGTTCAGATCGGCCTCCGCGGTTACTGGCCCGAGCCCGAGGTGATGCAGTGGATGAAAGAGCAGAAGATGCGCTCTTTCTTGATGACTGAGATCGTGGACCGCGGCCTCCCCGATGTCGTTGACGAGGCAGTGGCCTATTCACTGGAGGGTGGCGCCAAGGGGGTTTTCATCTCAGTCGACATCGACGTCGTCGATCCCGGGCTGGCTCCGGGGACCGGCACCCCTGAACCTGGCGGTCTCAACTCCCGAGAGCTGCTCGACACGGTGCGACGCCTGTCCAAGGATCTCGTGGTGCTCGGCGCCGACATCGTGGAGGTCTCCCCGCCCTACGACGGGCCCGGGGAGCAGACCGCCTATCTGGCGAATCGGGTGGTGTTGGAGGTCCTCAACGGGATGGCGGAGAGGAAGGACGCAGGCAAGGCCTGACGCCAGCAGCGCCCCCCTCCCCCCTACGGGGTACTCCCCCCAACGCTCACTTCGTTCGCTGGGGGGAGAAATGCGGGTTTTCCCAGACGATCAGCGCCGCCCACCCATCGTCGGACTCGTCTTCGATGTAGTTCTCCAGCATCCCTCGCACCTCAAAGCCCTGTGACATCTGAAAGCTCAGGGTCGGGTCGGTGAGATCCCGGGCAATCACTTTGGCCACGTACTGGTGAATCGTCATCTCGGCCTTGTGCCCGTAGTAACCGGGGAGGGCACCACCGGCGATGATCCCACGCTTCCCCGCCTCGATCACGAACTTCTTTCGCACGTCGTAGAGCATCTTGCCGATGCCCCGGCCCCGGTAGTCGGGGAGGACCGTCATGTCGGTCCCGTAGTACCACTCGCCGTTCGGGTCATGGTTGCCGCACTGGTGGTCACCGGTGATCTCGGCAATGGTGTGCTGAGGGCGGTTGAAGTCGAAGTCGAGAAAGATCCCGGCTCCCATCCCGACCGGGCGGCCGTCGACCATGGCCACGAAATAGCCCTCGGGAAAGATCCCGGCATAGGTGCGGATGTCCTCTTCCGAGAGCAGGTCCTTGGGATTGGCCATCGGAAAGCAGGTCAACTCGATCTTTTCGAGCTCGGGCGCCATCGACGCCTCGAGATTGACTATCGAGACCTCGCTCACAGTTGAAAGGTCTCCCAGGGGTGGTCCCCGGGAACGCCCCACACCGACTCCATTCGCCGCTCCGCAGGGTGCATGATCACCGCACCGCAGGTCGCCACCCCGTGTGGCTCAGTCGTGCGCCTCGCGATCGATGGCTCTGAAAAGAAGGCATCCAGGTCCGAGGCGAGATCCTTGCCTCGATCCAAACGGGTCTGGCTGCTCACAACGAATTCGGCAGCCCGCTCCGACTCCCAGCGTTGGTTGTCGGCGTCGAGGCAATGGTTCGAGTGGACAAACGGCTCGTCGGTCACCCGTTTCACGGCCACCGAGCCTGGCATCGCCTCGATATTCGCACCTTGGCCATCAGGGCCCATCAACAGGAAGTTGTGACCACCCGCCAGGTGTGCATCGAGGACGCAGTTGACGGCATCGTCGAGGTTGCTCTGCTGAAGGACCTTGCGTACCACGAAAGGCCAGGTCACTCCAGGTGTCCCAAATGAGGTCAGGTTGTTGATCCCGATTGAGATCCCGGCCTCGTTCATCCCGATCTGACCCAGACACCCCGCCGTCGTCTGTACCACCAGCGCCGGGCCGATAACCGGGTCGAGTTTCAAGAAAACGACGTAATCGCCAGCCGAAGCGTGCATGTCCCAGGTCTGCGCCAGGACCTTCTCGACCGGGTCTATCACAGCCGTGCAATCGTCCTCGACCGGGGCATCCCCCGTGTATGCCCGGACCACATCGATCAGGTCCGTGAACCCACCGACCACCACCGCCTCAGCAGGAGTGATTCCGGCAGCCGCAGCCAACGATTCCATCTCCTCATAGAGGCTCGGTGAATAGGCATTGTGGAAGGGAAGGGTTTCCTCAGCCAGTGTGAGCACCAGGTCGGTTTCGGCGGTCCGGCCTGCCCAGGTGGACTCGCCGGCGAGACCGAGCCGGTCAGCCAGATAGGTCCTGATCAGATCGGCGCACTCGGCGCCGTGG
>DATDJH010000281.1:0-8444 GCA_036520635.1 Acidimicrobiia bacterium | reverse complement strand
GCAGGGTGTCGTTCTGGAAGTGGTCGACATGGAGAGCAACACAGCTTCTCCTATCGGCTCCGGCTCGCCCTTCTACTTCTCCTGGGATCCGCAGAGCACGAACATGGCGGTCCACGTCGGAGCCAACGACTTCGGGACGATTGCGCTCGGGGAACGGTTGATCGACCTGGGTGGAACCGAGGCTGTCTACCAGGCTCCCTATTGGACCCCGGCCGGGATCGTCCATTTTGGTGAGGAAGGCCTGACGTTGGTTGACCCGGTTGGAGATGCAGACCGTCTCCTTGCCACTCTGTCCGGGGAGCCGGTGATCTTCGTCGCCAACCCTCAAGGGACGAAGGTTGCAGTCGAGTCTTTCGTCGCTCAGGAAGGCGACGGCTCGACAGTGGCCCTGGTGCCGGCAGCTCAGATCGACTCAAACGCAGTGTCGGTGCTCGATATGACCACGGGCGAGGTCGACGTGGCTCTGGAAGAAACGGCGGTCGGCTACTTCTGGAGCCCGGACGGTGAATCTCTCCTTGTACTCGAGCTGACCAGCGGGACCGGCGAGGTCGAGGTCTCGGTGTGGAAGGCCGGCGAAACCAGCCTTGTCACAACGATGACTCTCCCGATCTCATATTTCCGCGAAGTTCTCCCCTTCTTCAATCAGTACGCGCAATCACTCCAGCTGTGGTCGCCCGACTCCTCCCGGCTGGCGCTGCCGGGGACCATCGGCACAGAATCCGGGATCTGGGTCCTCTCAACTGACGGCTCCGAGCCTTCTCTGGTGTCGGACGGTGAATGGGTGTCGTGGTCTCATGGCTGAAATGAGTCCTCTGCGACGTCGGTCCTGGTCAATCGGCGCGACGGTCCTTGGGTTCGCCATGCTGGCCGCCTACGTGACCCTCATCTTGTCAGAGGGGGGGAACACGCTGGGAACCACGATGCCCTGGGCTCTGTTGATGCTGATCGCGGCTGCGATCGCATTGGTGTCTGCGCTCGTGGCCGACCCTCGTCTCGCCCGCAAACTGCTGTTGGGTGCCGGGGTTCTCTACGGGCTCCTTGGTGTTGTGAGCATCCTGACGATCGGCATCGGATTCCTGGCTGCCGCGGGAGTATCCCTGATCGGCGCTTCGAAGGTCTAGGCCAGCGCTTTGCGCAACGCATCTTCGAAGAGATGAGGCTCGGTGAGAAACGAGTCGTGCCCTTTGGGTGATGTGACCCGGATCCACTCCACCGGGACCCCCGCCTCCTCCAGGGCTGACACCAGCCCAGCCTGCTCCGCGGGGTAGAAACAGACGTCGGTGTCGATGGTGAAGACGTGCCAGTTCTGGTCGCGGCAGGGGACGAGGGCGTCGACGTAGCTCGCAGCTCCAGTGTCTTCGACCAGGTCGTAGTTGGACCAGGAATCGATGATCCTGAGATAACTGTTGGGATCGAAGCGAATCACCAGCTTCTGGCCTTGATTCCAGAAGTAGGACTCGACCGGGTGAGTGACATAGGGGTGGTCAATGATCTCGTTGCGAGCTCTCTCCTCGATCGCCCCCAAAGACACGAACGCCTTGTGGCTGATGATCCGGGCCAGGGCTAGTCCGTCCGCAGGGAAGGCGCCGTCGTAGTAGTCGCCACTGTTGAAGTCCGGATCGTTGAAGATCGCCAGTTTCTGCTCGAAGTTGTACATCCGGTGCAACGTGGTGCCGGCAAGCCCACCGGCGAGGATGATCACATTCTCGACAAGATCCGGGTAGTGGGATGCCAGCGACAGGGAGAGCAGGGCTCCTACCGAGGCTCCGGCCACCGCTTTCAGTCGCGTGATCCCGAGATGCTTGAGAAGAGGCAGCTGCGATTCGAGAATGTCGGCCAGATGAAGCGGCGGAAAGGCAGGCCCGTACCGCTGGCCGGTCCGGGGGTCGATCGATTCCGGGCCCGTCGTGCCGTAGCAACCGCCCAGATAGTTGACACACAGGACCGCGTATTTGTCGGTGTCGATCCCTAGCCCGCTACCGACGAAACCCTCCCACCAGCCCGTTTGATTCTCCTCCACCCACCGGCCCACTCCCTCCACGGATGGGGTGAACCCGGCGAAATGCTGACTGCCTGTCAAAGCGTGGAACAACAGGATGACGTTGTCCCCTTCCGGGGAGATCTCTCCCTGGAGCTCGTAGGCAAGCCGGACCGCGGGCAACAGGTCCCCGCTGCGCATCTTGAACGGCAGCGAGTCTGGTGGCAGGTCGAAGAAACGGGTCTCAACGACCTGCCCGCTCGGGCCCGGCTTGCTCATACCTATCTCCTTAGGAGACCGCCTCCAGGGCTTGGTCGACGTCCTCCTTGATGTCCTCGATGTGCTCGATTCCCACCGAGATCCTCACCAGCTCGGGCACAACCCCCGTTGAGATCTGCTCTTCCTCGGACAGCTGCTGATGGGTGGTCGATGCCGGATGGATCACGAGGGTCTTGGCATCCCCGACATTGGCCAAATGGCTGGCCAGCTTGGTGGCGTCGATGAACCGCTTCCCGGCCTCGAATCCACCGGCGATGCCGAAGGACAACACCCCGCCGAACCCGTTGCGCAGGTACTTCTTCGCGGCCTCATGGTAGGGATGCGAGGGCAGGCCCGGGTAGCTGACCCAGTCGACGAGAGCATGCGACTCGAGCCATTTCGCGAGCTCGAGTGCGTTGTCGACCTGACGCTGCACGCGCAGCGACAGGGTCTCCAGACCCTGAAGGAACAGGAACGAGTTGAACGGCGACAGAGCGGCACCGAAGTCACGAAGACCCTCGACTCTCGCCCGGATCGCGAACCCGATGTTCCCGAACGGCCCGTCAGGGTTGAACACGTCGGTGAAGACCAGACCGTGGTACCCGGGGGACGGCTCGGTGAAGATCGGGAACTTCCCGTTTCGCCAGTCGAAGTTGCCGGCGTCGACGATCACTCCACCGATCGAGGTTCCGTGACCGCCGATCCACTTCGTCGCCGAATGGACCACGATGTCTGCGCCGAAGTCGATCGGTCGCGAGATGTACCCGGCAGCCCCGAAGGTGTTGTCCACCACCAACGGGATGCCGTTGCGATGGGCGATCTCGGCCAGAGCCTCGAAGTCCGGGATGTTGTACTTCGGGTTGCCGATCGTCTCGACGTACAGCGCCTTGGTCTTCTCCGTGATCGCTTTCTCGAAGTCAGCCGGGTCGTCGCCGTCGACGAAGCTGACATTGAACCCGAGGCGGGGGAACGCAACTTTGAACTGGTTGTAAGTCCCTCCGTACAGGTACGAGGTCGACACGAAATGGTCACCCGTCTCCAACAGGGTCGTGAAGGCGAGCAGCTGCGCCGCCTGACCTGACGAGGTCGCCACCGCCGCCAAGCCGCCCTCGAGCGCCGCCACACGCTTTTCGAAGACGTCGGTGGTGGGGTTCATGATCCGGGTATAGATGTTCCCAAATTCCTCCAGCCCGAACAGACGAGCGGCGTGGGCCGCGTCGTTGAACGTGTAGCTGGTGGTCTGATAGATCGGAACCGCCCGGGCATTGGTGCCCGGGGCAGGTTCCTGCCCCGCATGGACCTGCAGGGTCTCGAACCGATAGTCACTCATGGTCGTGTTCTCCTTGTTTCTGGAAGTGGGCTCAGGCGAGGCTGACGTTGAGAGGAATCGATCGCGACAAGCAGTGGCCGACCGGGGAGGTCGAAACCACCCTGCGATGCAGGGCCTCGATAGCGGCGTCGTCAGCTTCGGCCTCGATGTGGACCGTGGCTCCGATCGTGGAGAACCCGGCGTTGCCGTCTCCGAGCCCGAGGAAGGTCTTCAGGTCGAGGTCGCCTTCGAGCTCGATGCGAAGATCTTTCAACTCGATGCCGGCCACGCTGGCGTTTGCTGCGTAGCCGATGACAAGGCAGGAGCCGAGGGCCCCGAGGAGCTGTTCCACCGGATTGGGAGCGGTGTTGGTGCCGCCAAGCCCGGGTGGCTCATCGAATGCGATCGGGTCGAAGTCACGAGAGCGGGCCGAGGTGCGGAACGCTCCGTCCCAGGTGACTTCGGACTTCCAGGTGGTCTGTGCATTGTTCGGATCGTCTTGGATGGACTGAACCAGGGCGCCAACCGTGGGAAGGTCGACTTCGTTGAGATAGGCGGTAGTCATTGATCTTCTTTCCTTTTCTGTGCGAATGTGGGTACGTCGAAGCACCGCCTGAGTGACGGGGGGCTCTCGGGTGGGGGCGGTGATCTACGAGCGTCGAACGCTCGGGCATGCCACCCGAGAGCGTCGACAACACATGCACCGGAAAGATCCGGGGGTTCGATCGGTCACTTGTCTCATGGCTATTTCCTCCTATGTCGTCTCAACGCGCTCATGCGAGCGCCCGAGGCGGAGGACCGCCACTAGGCATCTCATCGATCAGGCATTGGCACCGAACTAATCGGTTGCCGCGGTTTCACAGGGCCTGTCCCTCCACCGCTCTGGATGAGCGCTGTCAAGTGGCGCAAGTGTTGCCGGTGTCCACCGTCGAGTCAAGACCAGAATGGGAGGATGTCTATTCGTCTTCGGATCATTGCCCTGCTCGTCCTGGTTGCTGGGGTGGCTGCATGCTCGTCGGGTAGCGAGGCCCCCTCTCTCACGCCCGAGTCCGAGGCAGAGCTCTCGGCGCGCGGTCTAGCCCTGTTGTGTGACCAGCACTGCATCGGTGAGGAGCTCTCTATCAGTGACCACGAATACGTGACGGTCGACCCTCCGACTCCGGGCGACTCACTGACCGACGTTCAGAAGACCGCCATCACCCGGCAGTTCACCGATGTCGAATTCGTGGCCGACGATGTCGCCCAGGCGGCACACGACCAGGGCGTGTTCATATTCGTGGTCGGGCCCATCGAGGAGGAGGACAACGGTCTGGTGCGGGTGGAGGTGAGCGCCGTGGGACCGGATGCCGTCTTCACCGAGGTATTTTCCTTCAGTTGGGATGGTGACAGCTGGGTTCCGGCCAGTAGCGGAACCAACGTGACCGTGAGCACGCTCCCCTGAACGGCACAGCCTCCCGTACATCTGCCGGAGCGTCGTAGTCTGAAGCCATGTCGACGTACCTGATCCTCCGTCTTGGACGTGGTTTTGGCATGGGTTGGCACGGCATGGCACTGAGATGGGTCGCCGTGTTGGCTCTTCTCTTCTTCATCGCACTGCTGGTGGCAGGTGTCGTCCTGCTCTTCCGTCAGGGTTCGACCAAAACCGCCTCCCTGCCGATGGATCAAGCTCTGATCACGATCCGGATGCGCTACGCCCAGGGTGAGATGACCACCCAGGAGTTTCTGGATGCCAACGAGGCTCTCGGTGGGCGCCCGCCCACGCCTCCACCACCGCCGCCTGCCCCGCCGGCCTAGCCAGCCTTGCTCGACCCCCGGTCTGGCGAGCTCAGATCCCGGCCGGGTTGCAGGAGAGAATGTCCGGCGTGTTCGGCCGTCGCATGCACATGTCAGGGTTCATGTCGGCGAACTGCCCCCAGCGATTCTCCAACCCGGGGACCGGCCACGCATGGAGCATCCACAAGTCGGAGCCGTCGATCCAGGTGTCTGCGCACTCGCCCCTCTGAGCGACGTTCTGAAAGCGAAGCCAGCCATCGATGAAGCACATGCCGGTGTGGACATGCCAGCTGTCGTTCGGCCCGGCGAACCCTTCGGGCACTTCGGCCGAGGCAACCCAATACGAAAAGCCGGCAAGCTGAGGCGGTTTCCCGTTGGTGAACTCGTAGAACAAGAGCATCGACGGCTGTGCCGGGTCAAAAGGCTTGTCAACCAGCGACCACTTGACCCAATGTGAGCCCACGCCGGGCACTTCGGTCCCGGCCTGTCGGTAGCCGGCTGCGGTTGCTTGCTCGACTGTCATCAGGTTTTGGGAAGCCGCCACCGCGGCTGCCCATTGTTGGTCGAGGCTGGTCTGCTCTGCCTCGGTCAGGGCCTTGGGAGGTGGAGGCTCTTGGAACCCGATCCCGTGACCGCCTCCGTGGTCATGGGAATGGCCCTGGGCGCCGGAGAGGGGGGGTCGGGCCGAGAGACCGAGTAAGGCAATCGCCTCATCCTGGGGGAGGCGGGTGGACAGTTGGCCCGCTTCGAGGATGGGCACCGACTGGTTGGCGGCTCCGTGGTCGTGGGGCATCAAGATGCCGATCAGGGCGAGGCTGACTGCGACTGTCGTCGTTGCGGTGGCATTGAAGGTGGCGCTGTTCACCGATCGTTGGGAAATGGAGCCCAGGGCGAGGACGATCGCAGCAAGTGCCAGACCGGCTGCAACCACATCTTGGACACCGACCGGCTGGACCTCGCCTGCCGATCCCGCCAAGGGAAGCCCGATGGTCCGACTCGTCGCCCAGGCAAGTAGGGCGACCCCGTTGATGGCTACCCCGGCGAGCATCCCCCAATAGGTTGGCTTCACCAGGATGAAGAGGCCCCAGGTCAGTTGGGCCACGGCCGTCAAGCCGATCAATGGACCGAGCAGCCCAACCCGCCCGTGTGCTCCGGCGGCCGCCGCATGCACCGCACCCGCCGCAATGGAGAAAGCAGCCGCGCTGATGAATCTCTGGTGATGCAATGCCTCGGCCACCGGCCGCCAATCTACTTTCGGCCCAGAACTGTCAGTCGGTAGGTTGTGGCTGGCCCGGTCAGGGTCTGTCAGGCCCGGCTTTCATACCGTTTTGATCCGATCGGGGTGCGAGGGTCGCTCATATCGAGGTACCAGAGGACAAACCCTTCGGTCACTGTGATCACTGCTCCGAGAAGGGTGAAACTCGAGGTGGAAGGTCCCTTCCACTGGTGCCGTTATCCCGTTGAGAGGAAACCTCGCGGAAGACGATCAGGTCGGCGCCGTTCGACGTTCCTCGTCAGTCACAGACCGGGTCACCTCAGGAGATTTCGAAGATCAGCTGCAAAGGGGCCGCTCGTCGCAGAACAGGATCTCCCCGCCAACGATGGTGGCCACCACTCGCAGGCGTCGGAGCTGATCGGGCGAGGCCCCGGCCATTTCGCCATCGAGAATGGTGACGTCCCCATAGGTCCGCGGCGCGAGGTGGCCACGAAGGTCGTCGGCTCCGATGGCGTATGCCGCGTCGATGGTGACCGACCGCAAGGCCTGCTCGAAGGTGAGCGTCTGTGCCTCGATGAAGGGAGGCGGCTCAGCGCCGTCGGTGCCTTGACCGTCCATGGCACCGGCGATCAGGTCCTGGGGGCGACCCAGATCCGGTGTCACTTGCAGGTCCGGGTACATCCACGGGGTGTCCGAAGCCGAGGCGAACCTGATGCCCGCCTCGACGAACTCGCGGTATCGATTCAGCCATGCCGTGTCCTCGCCTAGGGACTCCAGATACTCCGGGTCGGCATAGGAGTCGGTGGGGAAGCCTGCGGTGTGGCCGACCACGACGAGTCCCATTTCGGCGATGCGCTGCAGCTGCTCGTCGGTCACCTGCACCGCGTGCTCGATGCGGTGTTGCAGGAGGTTCGGCTCCCCGCCCAGGGCAGCCTCGAAGGCGTCGAGGACCATTTGATGAGAGTCGGTGCTGATGGTGTGGCTCGCGATCTGCCACCCGGCGTCGTGGGCGGTGGTGAAGGCATCGACGAGCTCGCCCGCCTTCCATAGGTCCTGAGTTCCCCAGCCGCTGTCGATCGTGAACTTCACCCCCCGGACCCGAAGATGATCCGATGGCGACAGCCCACCCCCGTACTCGAGATACCAATCACCGAGATGCTGACCTCCCGGCCCCGGGTGATTCAGGGCGAGGTAGCCGTCGACCCTGGATCGCAGGAGACCGTCTTCGTCGAGCGCCACCAGCTCTTCTAACCGGTCCCTGTTGACCCAAAGCTCGGCGATCGAAGTCCACCCGTGTGAGACGGCCAGGTCGATGGCTTCCTCGAGTGCGTCCACGCCGTAGTGCTCCCGGTCGCCGATCCAATGCGAGTGGGCGTCGACGAAACCCGGGTAGGCGACGTTGTCACCGAGATCGATCACCGGTGTCGAGGGCCCGGCGAGGCCCATCACGGAGTCGATATCACCTGCGGCAACCACCAGACCGCCGTCGATCGCCAGTGCTCCGACCACGCCGGCATCGGTCATGGTGACCACTCTCCCGGTCAGGACGAGGTCCGCCCCGACGATGTCGAGAGTGGTGGAAGTGGTCGATGTCGCCGCGGTCGTGGAAGTGGTGGTGGTTGCAGTCAGGCTTGAAGTAGTCGAGGTACCGGAGGTGCAGGCGACCACGAGCAGGGCGGCGGTGAGGGCGAGGCTCCTACGTTGTACCACTGTCGACACCATCGATTCTTCCTGTTGCGGGGGTGAGGATCCGGTCGACTCAGGCAGGGTCATAGACCATTTGCGCCCATCTCCGCCATAGGAGCCCTGGCCTGGTCCCCACCCGTGCGAGGCCCAGGGCTCGCAGCGCGATGTGTGACGCCACAAGCCCTGGGCATGGTTCGGCTACTACCCCTGGTTCTCGAACTCCA
>DATDJH010000280.1:0-7389 GCA_036520635.1 Acidimicrobiia bacterium | reverse complement strand
TGGCTCGTGGAGAAAGGCGACGTGTCCGGGGGAGTGGCCGGGAGTGTGGATCACCCGAAGCCCGCCATTTACGGGCAGCAGTTGACCGTCCGTCAGACGCTCGCCGACGGAGACCGCTTCGAAGCCCCCGCCTCCCATCCGATTGAACAACCTTCCCAGCAACAGCGACGTGTCGCGTGGCGGGGATTTGCCCGCCGCCAGATATTCGGCATCTGCCTCATGTATCCCCATTGCGCGACCTGTGTTTCGTGAGATTTCCGCTGCACCACCGGCATGGTCGGGATGGGCGTGGGTGAGCAGCATCCTGGTGACTTCCCTTGGCCCTGAGCCGATTGTGTCCAATGCGGCGAGCACCTTGGTTGCTGACGACTTGAGACCGAAGTCGACCAGGGTGACCTGGCCGTCGTCGTCACGAAACGCGAACCCGTTCACCCAATCACCGACCAGCGGGATCCGCCACACACCAGGCGCCAGCTCCACTACCGGCGGTCGTGCCATGACCTGAGCCTAGGGATGGAAGACGGGAGGCTCTGACGTGTCGGGGCTTGACGTGCCGCCGGTCGTGACATATACTGAACCAAATGGTTCAGTATCAGGTTCTGGATCGGACGTTCTCGGCTCTTGCCGATGCGACCCGCCGCGACATCCTCGACCGGCTGGGGCGGGGACCGGCCTCGATCAGTGAGCTGGCTGAGCCATTCGGGATGACGCTCACCGGCCTAAAGAAGCACGTGTCGATCCTGGAGGAGGCTGCACTTGTGACTACCGAGAAGGTCGGGCGGACACGGCTGTGCAGTCTCGGCCCCGAGCGGCTGGAGGATGCGGTGAGCTGGATTGAGATGTACCGGCGTCATTGGGAACGCCGAATCGATGGTCTCGAGGCCTATCTGGAGACCAAAAAAGGAGACAAGAAATGAGTTACGAGCTCAGAGTGGAACGGTTGATCGCGGCGACACCCGAAGAGGTGTTCGACGCCTATACAGATCCTGTCGCGCAGCAGGCTTGGTTCACGATCCTCGACCCCGAGATGATCGTCGAGAACGAAGTCGACCTGCGGGTCGGAGGCAAATGGGTGAGCGTCTGGGGGTTCTCACCCGATCAGATGTTCCGGGAAACCAACGTGTTCGAGGTCGTCGATCGGCCGAATCGGCTGGTCTCGACGTCGAGTGGGAGCTCGCCGGATGGGATGACCCTGGAAACCCACGTTGAGATCACGTTCGAAGAGCAAAACGGCAAGACCCTGATGACGGTGATCCAGAGTGGATTCCCCGACGAAGAGACGAGGGACTTCTTCGCATCGATGGCCTGGATTGGGGCCTTCGACCGGCTCGAGGCCTACCTGGGCACGAGAACCGTGACCTGAAACGTCGGTCAGACGGCTAACGGCTTGTCTGATGAGAAGCGAAATGCCCAGCCGGACAGCACAACAACCATGACCACGAAGCTGAGGGGGGCTATGAAGTCGAGGCTGCTGAAGATCGGGAAGAACCCGAATATTCCTCTAACCAGGGTGAGCAGCGCTCCGACCAGTGAAAGCCCGCGGATCCACATGGGAAAGATCTCGTTGGTGGCGAGCAGACCGAGGAGAACCGCGATGGCTAGAAACAGGATTGCGTCCGTGAGATCGGTGAGGCTCACCATGGTTGGGCTGGGGTCAGATCCCTGGAAGGACATGACGATCAGCGGGACTGCGGTGAGGACCGACGCCGCGGCCACCACCAGTCCGACGACCTTGACTCTGGCGTCGCCAATCAGCCTGGCCAAGCCCGAAATGAAAAAGGCGAAAATCGCGGTGGCCGCGAGACCAACAGCCTGGGCGATCAGGACCACGGATGCGTTCTCGTTGTAGAAGTCCCCGATCTCGGTGAGTGGGACGTCGGAGCGGGGGGCGCTAACCATGCCGGCTGACAACAGCAGCAGGACGGCGAATGCAACGCCCAACCAGCCGACGCGCTTGTGAATCGAGGCGGCGATGGTGATGGCTTCCTATTCGATCAGCTGGCGCGGTTGATGCCGGAGATGATCGCCTGCAACGAGGCCGTCGTGGTGTCGGTGTTGATGCCAACCCCCCAAAGGGTTCGGTCGCCCACCTCCATCTCGACGTAACACACGGCCTGGGCGTCGGTCCCGGCCCCGATCGAGTGCTCGTGGTAGTCGAGGACTCGACAACTTACGCCAAGGTCTTTTCTGAGGGCATTGACGAAGGCCTCGATCGATCCGCCTCCGTCGCTGCGGATGACGTTCTCCTCGTCGTTGTATCGAATCGTCGCGGTGATCGCGCTCCGGTTCTCCATTTCGGCATCCCGGGCGATCTCGAATCCGAGAAGTTCGAAGGGCTTGAGGATTGCCAAATAGTGGCGCCGGAACTCGGTCCAGATCTCGGCCGCGGTGATCTCCTGTCCGGTTGTGTCGGTGATGCCCTGGATGACCCGGGTGAATTCGATCTGGAGCCGGCGGGGGATTTCCAGCTCCTGCTCGGTCTTGAGCAGATACGCGACACCGCCCTTGCCCGATTGGCTGTTGACCCGGATCACGTCCTCGTAGGTGCGACCTACATCCCGCGGGTCAATCGGGAGATAGGGAACCTCCCAGATCGTCTGTCCGGACCGATCCATCGCCTCGAACCCCTTCTTGATCGCGTCCTGATGGGAGCCGGAGAAGGCCGTATACACGAGGTCACCGACATAGGGGTGGCGGGGATGCACCGGCAGTTGGTTGCAGTGCTCGACGATTCGCCGGTATTCGTTGATGTTGTTGATGTCCAACTCGGGATCGACCCCCTGGCTGAACAGGTTGAGGGCGAGCGTCACCACATCCACATTCCCGGTGCGTTCCCCGTTGCCGAACAAAGTGCCTTCCACTCGTTGTGCTCCCGCCATCAACCCGAACTCGGCCGCGGCGACAGCGGTGCCACGATCGTTGTGGGGGTGGAGGGACAACACCACCGAGGGCCTGTCTTTGATCTCTCGATGGAACCACTCGATCATGTCGCCGTAGATGTTGGGGGTGCTCATCTCGACGGTCGCCGGGAGGTTGAGGATGATCGGTCGCTCCGGAGTTGGCTCGATCACATCCATCACTGCCTCACACACCTGTTTGGCGAATGGCAGTTCGGTGCCGGTGAAGCTTTCCGGCGAGTACTCATAGCGGATTTCGGAGCCGGAAAGGAACTGCTCTTGGGCCCGGCAGTGCTCTGCCCCTTTCACCGCGATGTCGATGATGCCGGCCTCGTCGGCGCCGAACACGACCCGTCGCTGAAGTTCGGATGTCGAGTTGTAGAGATGAACGATGACCCGGGGAGCCCCGGCCAGGCTCTCGTATGTCCTTTCGATCAGCTCAGGTCTTGCCTGAGTGAGGACCTGGATGGTCACGTGCTTCGGGATGACCTTGTCCTGGATGATCTGGCGGATGAAGTCGAAATCGGGCTGGGACGCAGCCGGGAACCCGACCTCTATCTCGGGGAACCCCATGTCGACGAGGCACTCGAATAGAAGGCGTTTGCGGTCGGGGTCCATGGGCTCGATGAGAGCCTGATTGCCATCCCTGAGGTCCACGCTGCACCACAGAGGGGCGGAGGTCAGCCGTCGATCGGGCCAAGTGCGATCAGGGAGGCCGATCTCCGGATACGACCGGTACTTCCCGATGGGCATCGCGCCCGGCTTGGCATTCTTCGGCATTGCCTCGGCCATTGCGATGAATGGTAAACGTCAGATAACCCAGTGGGAATCCGACGTGGAACGCAGATCAGCTGAGTCGAACCCTGGGGTCGAGCCAGGCGTAGGCCACGTCGGCGACAAGGTTGAACAGGATCACCGAAGCCACGATGACGAACATCAGCGGCATGATCTGGGGGAAGTCGCCGTTGCCCAGTGCGGTGAGCAGATAATCGCCGGTGCCGTGAAGTTCGAAGATGCGCTCGGTGATGATCAGTCCGCCGATGATGCCCCCCACCTCAAGGGCACCCAATGTGACAACCGGGACCATTGCGTTGCGTAGCGCGTGATGCATGACGACCTTCCGTTCCGAGATCCCTTTGGAGCGGGCAGTGCGCATGTACTCGGAGTCTTTGACGTCGAGCAGTGAGGCACGCATGAACCGGCTGTAGATGGCAATGGTCTGGATGGCGATCACCGTGATTGGGAGGATCATGTGTTGAATCCGCAGCCCGAGGTCGAATCCGACATGGCCGGGGGGATAGGTCCCGGCCACGGGTAAGAACGGCTTATCGAGGCCGAGCCATTGCGTGATCATGATCGCAAAGAACACCTGAAGCAGCACCGCCGACACAAAGGGCGGGATGGATATTCCGACGAAGGCGGCGCCTGTCGCTGCCGTGTCGAACTTCGAATACTGCCGCAGGGCCGAGACGATTCCGATTGAGATCCCGATGGCGCTGCCGACCACGAAGGCGGACAGACCGAGAACGAGGCTGGTCCCCATGGCTGCCTTGAGGTCGGGCCAGACAGGCCGATTTCCCTTGATCGAATTACCCCATTCCAGGGTGACGAAGTTCTTGAGCCAGCGGACGTATTGCTCGGGGGTGGAGCCGACGAGGCCGTGCTTGACCTTGTATTCCTCGATCATCTCGGGCGTGGCTCGAGTATTGATCCTCGTGTAACTGGCCACCGGATCGGTGGCCGACTTGACCGCCCAGAAGGTGAGGAAGGTGACGACAAGGAGCACAGGGATGGCCCAGGCGGCCCTGAGTGCGATATACCGTGTAATGGCCCTGCTCCCTCGCTGATTTGATGACCGGCAAGCTAGTCCAACATTGGACGAATGGACGGCGGGATCAGTTCCCGGATCGTGCATCTTTGGGCCGTTGCGAGCGCCGAACGGTAATTTCGTCGCAGACATGGACTCCGCTGTCGTCTCGACCGTCGCTCTTCGGGAACCGAGATCAATTCGGTTCGGCGCAAACCGCTATCCGGTGATTCTTCCCAACCTGGCGGATCCCCGTTTGCACTTGGCAGCGGTGATCATTTCGATACATGTGCTGGGACAGGTTGCCTTGGGCTTCAAGGTCTCTATCCCACAGATCCTCTCGGCGATCGTCACCTGCTTCCTGATCGAGTTGATCTGGACATTCAGGCAGAGCGGCAAGCTGGTCTGGCCGGCCAGTGCCATGCTGACCGGGAGCGGTGTGGCCTTGATCCTCCGGGTGGTGGGCACCGAGCGAGGTGATCACTGGACCTGGTTTGGCTGGTACTACTTCGCAGTCATCGCCGGGGTCTCCCTGCTGACCAAGTATCTGATCAGGTTCCGCGGCTCGCATGTCTTCAACCCGTCCAACGTCGGTCTGGTGGCCGCCTTCCTGATCTTGGGGAGGACTGTGATCGAGCCACTCGACTTCTGGTGGGCGCCGCTCGACGCCTGGATGGCGACCGCCTACATCATCATCATTGCGGGCGGGCTGCTGATCACCGCCCGGCTCCGCCTTCTCGCAATGGCGGTGACCTTCTGGGCAACTTTGGCGCTCGGGTTAGGGCTGCTCGCCGCCTCGGGTCATTGCTTCAGCGCCTCATGGTCGCTGCAGCCGGTCTGCGGAGCCAACTTCTGGTGGGTGGTCATGGGGTCTCCCGAGCTTCTCATCTTTCTCTTCTTCATGATCACCGACCCCAAGACAATCCCGGCGCGGCCGACCGGCCGCGTCGCATTCGCCATCTGCCTCGCTGTCGTGTGCACACTTCTCATGGCCCCACAAGTCACTGAGTTCGGAACCAAAGTCGGCCTCCTGGCGGGATTGGTGGTGATGAGCCCGCTCCGACTGGTGTTCGATCGGGTCTTCCAGGAGGAGCCCAAGAGCAAGCGCTCTCTGTCACCGGCTCTCGTAAACCGCCTGACCAGCTCCAACGGCAGTGATGCACGACCCCGCTTGGTGTTCGTGCGGGGGACGATCGTCGGCGCCGCCACCATGGCAATCGCCGTCGGGATCGTCGCTGCCGGCGCCCCCGCCCGCGAGGCGGCGCTTGCCGAAGTCACGACCGAGGGAACCGTGTTCATTCCAGAGGTCGACCCGACTTCGATCCCTCTCGTCACCGAGGGCTCCGAGGTTGCCTCCTTGAAGACCGACATCAGCACCCAGGAGATGGCCGTGGTTCTTGCCGAGAACCTGGTGATCGAAGGGCAGGCATTGAAGACACGGGACTCGAGCCTTCTACCCCGGGCGGTCGGCGGCGATCGATTGGTCGCGACCCTGGCCATGATCAATGATTCGGTGGCTACCGGCGAGATCGTCGTGCCCGAGTATCAGTTCGAATCCCTCCACGCCGAAGTCGCCGAGGCCAAAGGAGGTCAGGGGGCGAGTATCGCGTTCGCAGCCAGTGGTGTCGTCGATGAGATCACCTACACCGCCCTCGGAGTCGAGCAGGCGAGGTCCAGTTCGCCGTTTGAGACCACATTCGTGTTGAGCCAGGTTGCCGGGGACCGTTGGCTCATTCTCGAGGAGCTGCCGCCTTCTTGAAAGGCCAAATGGACACGAATCCAGTGATCGAAATGATGGGTCGCAGGCTGCGGCTGGCTGTGATCGGCGGTGGGCCGGGGAGCTTCGTTGGTGCGACCCACCGAATCGCGGCGACCCTCGACGACCGTTTCGAGTTGGTAGCCGGTGCAATATCCTCCGAGCCGGAACGCTCGCGGGCCGCCGGCGTCGCAATCGGGCTCGACGCCGACCGTTCCTACGGGGATGGGCTCGAAATGCTGCGAGTCGAAGCGGCGCGCGACGACGGCCCCGATGCGGTCGCCATCATGACCCCCAACGACACCCACCACTTGTTCTCCGCGGCTGCCCTGAGTCTCGGATTCGATGTGATCTGCGACAAACCGATCACCAACACCCTCGACGATGCTCTCGATCTGGTGTGGAAGGTTCGAGAGACAAGTCTGATTTTTTGTCTCACCCACAACTACACGGGGTATCCGATGGTTCGACAGGCTCGAGCCATGGTGGCCGACAGTCAGCTCGGGGAGATCCGACTGGTGCAGGTGGAGTATGTCCAGGGCGGAAAGGCTGGCGAGAACGACCCGGACCCCAAGCACGGGCTGCCCTGGCGCTACGACCCGGTTCGGGGCGGCCCGTCGCTGGTGATGGGTGACATCGGAAGCCATGCCCACAACCTGGCCCGGTTCGTGACGGGGCTCGAGGTCTCGGAGGTGTCTGCCGAGATCGGGGCCATCGTTCCCAACCGCCAGGTTCACGACTACGGCGCCGCCATGTTGCGCTTCGACAACGGCGCCCGGGGCAGCTTGTGGGTTACCCAGGCAGCGGCGGGAGTCGAGAATTGCCTTCGGATCCGGGTGTCGGGTACCAGGGGCACTCTCGAGTGGGAGCAAGAGGATCCGACGGTTCTCGTTTTCAAGCCCTTGGTTGGGCCGGCCGAGGTCAGGACC
>DATDJH010000279.1:0-17630 GCA_036520635.1 Acidimicrobiia bacterium | reverse complement strand
TAGCGGTTGGGCAGTGTCTGCCGCTTGGTTCCTCGATGCCGTAGGCGCCTTCGGTTATGACGACCAGGTGATGTCGGAGGTGCCCGGGCTCCACTTCGTCCATAACTCAGTGGCACCCCTGGTCCTCTTGTTCGCCTTGGTCGCCCTGGTGGCTTCAGCCTGCGCTGTTGCCTGGACAAAATTGCCCCGGGCTGCCAGCGTCGCCCTTGTTCTGGTGGCATCGGCAGCTGGCCTGTTCATGATCGCTGTCTTGTTCGGAGTGACCCTAGGCGGGTCGTGATGCGGATCGACTTCTAGGCTCCGCTCGGGTCACCCTCGCCGTCCCCGAGCTTCGAGTAGATGAGCTCCATGACCATGCCCAGCACGACGACCACGACCAGGACGGCCATCAACCAGAGGAAATTGGCAAAGTCCACGGCGTCTCCAAATACGAGATCGAGCACCTCCAGGAAGATGAACTTCGAGAAGAAGAGGATCGCCCAGATGCTAAAGAAGTGGGCGATCCGACGTTCGGGCCGACTCGAGTACCAGACCCCAACCCGCCTCTTGAAGCCAAAGGTGACGTAGGTGAGGACGTACAGGACGAGGGAGGCGAGAAAGATCAAAGTGAAGGAATCGATCGTGACACCGTCGGTGTACTCGCTGAAGAAACCGAGGACGACCAGATAGAGCAAGGTGTCGAGGGTCCAGTCGAAAAAGACCCGTTGCTTGTTGCTCATCACTTCCTGGACCACCCTCGAGAATGGGCACGCTACCCCTGAAACGAGATCAGACCGCTCCGGCGAGCGGCCTGATCCTGAGTCGGGACGGTGGGACTTGAACCCAAGACCTCAGCGTCCCGAAGGGACCCGGGCCGGATTCGGACGGACTGTGGCGGACTAAAACCGCTGGTCAGACTGTGTCGAGGCGAAGCTGATGTTCCACGAGGAGTCAACGTTCCACAGCGCGGGCACCCCAGTTGTGGACGGCACGTTCGGCCGTGCCCATAGCTGCGATTTTCGTTGCCTACCGCGACCTATTCAATAGAGTCGTCCTACCTGCACTTACGAGGGTGTGTTCACTCAGGGAACCTAACCGAGGGTGGCGACGTCTGATGGGGACAATGTGGAGGTTGGTGATGTTCGCTGTCCTGGCGACGGTCTGCCTCCCAATGAGTGTCGCTGGTGCCCAACAGGACGCTGCCCAGCTCTCCGCCACCGTCGGAGTCGAGGGGTGGGTGTCGGGCGACGAGCCCTTGACAGTCCATGCCACGATCGACGCAGCTCTGCTCGTCGCAGGCTTCCTCCGTGTGTCGTATGGCGGTGCGGTCACTGAAATCGAGGTCGACGTCCCAGCCGGCGGATCGAAGACCTACGACATCCTCCTCAGGCCACCTTTCCGCAACGGGTCGGTGCAAGTCATTCTGTTCGACGCCGATGGACAACGTCTGACTTCTCAGTCAATCAGGCCGCAGGTTGCCGACGACGAGGTGATAGTCGGCGTTGCGGGTGATTCCGGGTTGACAACGACCCTCTCCGCCCTACAGACGTCGATCGATGGGCTCTCGATCACAGCACTCGACATCTCAGAGTCTCTTCCCCGCGCCGATCTAGAAGGTCTCTCCTACCTCGTCAGTCGGGATGTGGACCCGGTCGTCTGGGAGTGGGTGTCCGATGGTGGGCATCTGGTGACCACGCGCGGTGAACTTTCCGAGACCCCTCTTTCACTCGAGCCGATCGGCACGGTGCCGGGCACCGACGTGGAGTGGTACACGGCGGGACCCACAGGTGAGGTGTTTCTCATCGATGGGGTCGCAGCCTCCGAGGATTGGACGAGAGTGATTCGACCCCTTCCCCTGAAGCTGATACCTACCGACCAGTGGGGATCCACCGACGGTTCGTTGGTGCAGGCCGCCACCAACAGCGGAGACGCAGGATTGGCAAACCTGCCGTGGCTCCCATTCGCCATGGTCGCCTATCTCATCTTGATCGGTCCGATCAATTTCATGGTGCTCAAGAGGATGAGGCGACGTGAGCTGGCGTGGGTCACCATTCCGGCTATGGCCGCGATTGCCGTGCTCGGTTTCTGGGCTTCGGGGCGTCAGCGTCTCGATGTGACGTCGGCCCGACATGCCACTGTGGTGGTGGCTGGAGAGCAGGCCTATCAACGGTCCATCTTCGTCCTTGCCGCAGGCAACGCCGGTGCCTACTCGGTGGCTGTGCCTTCCGCCGAGCGGTATGCCGTGACAGACGCGTTTGCAGCTCTGGGTGGAAACGTCGGGCCGACCTCGGCGGGGCGGCTATCGGCGGATGGCGTCGCTTGGCAGTTGCCGCAGCTGGGCGTGGCAGCCGTGGAGACCTGGCAGTCGGCAAACGGGTCCATCACCGTTGACTCATCTCTTGATGGTGACACACCCATCCTCGCCGTCACCAATGACACCGGACTCGACATCGAGCATTGGGGGGCGGTGATCGGAGGTGAGGTCCACGTTGCTCAGCAAGGCTTGGCGACCGGGCAGTCAGCGACCCTGCGGGCCGGTGGAGCGGTAGCAGCTTGGCCGGGTATGTCCTTTGGAGACGTGCTCGTGGAGCAGCTTCAAATGTGGGACGACACGGGCTGGCAGGTCATCTCACCGATGGGATACGCCGCACAAGGGGAGTTCTCCCCGAGCGACTCCTACGTCTTCGGTATATCGATGTCGACACCGATGGAGGCGATCGTGAATGGCTCGGCCCAGATGGTCGATGGTCCCACTGTATGGACGACGCCCTTTTCGACACAGGGCTTCCCGAGTGGGAAGACTATGGGCCGTGTTGTCGGCGTCGGGGACTGGCGCCAAATCGAGGCATCTCAGGGCAATCTCTGGCTCGAGACCGACCGGATCGTCACGAGCTTCGACCTTCCCACCGACGCCACAAACACCAGGCTGGGGGTGGCCGCCAATTTCGGGGCCATCGGAAAGTTGGAGATGTGGAACTGGTCGACCGGCGCCTTCGATGCGGTCGAGCTCGGCCAGGAGTTCGATCCGGTGAGCTACCGATCTGCGTCGGGCGAGGTCATCGTCCGGATATTTGCGGCAAACAACGGGGAGCCGCCCTATCCACAATCAGTCTCCGTGGAATGGACAAGGGGCACATGATCGAGTTCGAGTCGGTCGAGAAGCGCTTTGGGCAAGCGAAGGCTCTCGATGGGTTCGATCTTTCAGTGCCCGAAGGCGCAATCCTCGGGCTCATCGGGCCCAACGGCGCGGGTAAGACAACCTCGATGCAAGTGATGAGCACATTGCTCGAACGTGATGGTGGGCGGGTGCGAGTAGCCGGCGTCGATCCGGCCGACGACGCTGCCTCGGTCCGCAGGATTTTGGGTTACATGCCGGACTTCTTCGGCTTCTACGAGTCGCTGACGGCGTACGAGTATCTCGAGTTCTTCGCAGCCAGCCAGAGAATCGCTCCTTCCGCGCGTTCGGGGCTCATCTCCGACCTGTTGGCGTTGGTCGATCTCACATCGAAAGCCACCGCCGACGTCAACACTTTGTCACGGGGGATGAAACAGCGACTCTCCCTGGCCCGCTCACTACTCAATGACCCGCAGTTGTTGATCCTCGACGAGCCCGCGTCGGGGCTGGATCCGCGGGCACGAGTCCATCTTCGAGAGCTGATCGCCGAGCTCTCCCGAATGGGCAAGACGGTGGTGATCTCGTCGCACATCCTCTCGGAGCTGGAGGGCATCTGCTCTCACATGGCCATTGTCGACCGGGGCAAGGTGGTAGCGCAAGGTCTTCTCGAAGACATCCGGCTGCTTCTTGTGGCGTCGCGCAGGGTGACTGCGCGCATGTCCGATGACGTTATCGACACGGTGGAGGATCTTCTGCGTGCCCGCCCGGAGGTATCCGACATGGCGGTGGAACGAGGCATCATTCGATTCGTCCTCGCTGGCGACAGGGCGGAGTCGGCAGCCACCCTGCGCTATATCGTCGAGTCCGGGGTCGACGTTTCCGAATGGCGGGTCGACGATGCGGGCCTCGAGGAACTGTTCATGCAACTGACTGAGGATGGTGACGTGTGAACCTGAATCCAGTCCTCGCCAGAGAAGCCAAGCAACGGTTCCGCTCGAAGCGCGTCGTGGTGGTTACCACCCTGTGGGTCGGCATCATCGGGGGAATCGCATTCCTGTTGTACATCGCCGCAAGCGAGGTGGCGGTCAACGGGATGGGAGTTGGCCGGCTCGCGGCCGCCGCCTTCATGGGACGCTTCATGTTCCACTCGATCACACTGCTGCTGCTCACGGCGATCATCCTGGTGGTGCCCGGAATCGCGGCACCGTCCATCATCGGTGAGCGAGAGCGACAGACGTTCCAGATCCTCCAGGTGACACAGATGACTCCTTGGCAGCTGGTGACGGGAAAACTGACGGCCTCGATGATGTTCGCAGTGGTGCTCCTGTTCGCAGTCGCCCCTGTCGCGGCGATTCCCCTGCTGTTCGGTGGCACGTCGCTCACGGATGTCCTGGCGGCTCTGGGCATGCTGTTACTCACGGCCGTCACCCTTGCCTCGACAGCGACCTGGATGTCATCCCGAGCCGCATCGACACGAGGCGCTGTTGGCATGTCCTATCTCATTGCTTTCACGCTCGGCTTTCTCACCTTCGTCGGACTGGGTGCCGAAATGCTGGTGTATTCGAATCTCGGGAGTCGAGATCCGATGGGTCGAGATGGCCGGGAGGTGTTTTCGATCCTCCCCAACCCGTACTTCGGCCTGGTCGACGCCGTGCTGCATCCCCTTGACCAAACTGCCTCGACGTCGGACACGCCATACCTGCCATTCGAGTACATGTTGAGGTTGCGTCAGGGCGTCAACCCAGACCTCGCGGAGCCGGCGATCTTAGGTGGCGTTGCTGCGGGCAACGCCGCGGGGCGCGATTTCCCCCGACCTCCGCTGTGGGCCTTCAACGTCGTGATATACGGGGGTCTGACCGTCTTCTCCTTGCGGCGGGCCAGCGTCAACGTCCGCGCCCCGTCGGCGAAGATCCGCAGGCCGAAACGGCTCAAGGGCACGGATGCTTGACACGGCGATCGATCACCTGATCAGCGGGGCCAGGCGTCGGATTTGGCTCAGTAGGACCGTGTCGTTGGCAACAGCCGCTATCGGGGTCGGCGCCACGATGATGGCGATGCTTGCGGCGGCCGCCCACCTGTGGGTGTTGCCATGGGCCGAGCCTGCGGGTCTGGTCGTGGTCGGTGGATGTCTCATCACGTTGCTCGTTGTGACCTTCCTCGTCCGTCCCGGACCCCGTGAGACCGCCCAGATGGTCGATCGTTCGCTCGAAGGATTCGACCGTGTCACCACGGCCTACGACCTGAGGCGATCGGGGCCGGTCGCTGTGATGGAACGGAGGCAAGTCGAGGCCGCCGATCGCTGGGCAGACGGTCGGCGACCCGATCCTGTAGCGACATTGATGCCGGCGCGCCGCCTCCTGGTCGCAGCTGCGGTTGCCGTGATGGGTGCTGCCGTCCTCGGGCTCATTCCATCGATCACCGATCGGGCGCTGGCCCAACGTGAGGCGGCACGGGCCGCCATCGCGGTCGAAGCGGATCGTCTCGAGGATCTGGCCGAGTTGGCACCGGAGGAGATCGCCGCCGAGCTTCAGGTCCTCGCAGACGACCTTCGTGAGCTCGGTTCGATCGATGATGCGCTCGCCCGCCTCGAAGAGGCAAGGAGGGACCTGGCAGACAATTTGGAGCCGACCGACCTCGCTGAGAGGACGGCCCTCGCGGGCCTGCAGCGAAGCCTCGAACAATCCGGTGCCTCCGATGGCGGGGATTCGCCGGCCGAGACGTTGGGTCAACTGGCAGCAGACGCCGGCGAGCTGACTCCGGCCGAAGCCGAGAAATTGGCCTCGGAGCTCTCCGAACGTGCGGGGGATTTTGCGGGGGTGGACAACGAAGTGGCAGAGTCGCTGGCCGCGGCAGCGACCGCTCTCTCCGGCCAGGCGGCCGGTCGCTCGGGGTCGGCAAACAGCGAATCAGCCCTGAGGGCTGCTGCCGACGCAGTCGCTGCCTCCGAATCGGCTTCGACGGCGGCCGCCGCATCACAGGCTGGTGCGGCGGCAGCAGCAGAGGCACAACAACGTCTCCAGCAAGGGCAAGGGCACGGGCAAGGGCAAGGACAAGGACACGGACAAGGGCAAGGGCACGGACAAGGACAAGGACAAGGACACGGACAAGGACAAGGACAAGGACCCGGCGGAGGGGGAGGCGGTAGCGGTGGTCAAGGCCAGGGAGGCAGCTCTCAGGGAGGCACAGGGTCCGGTTCGCTAGATGGCGCAGGAGGCGACCAGGATCCTTTCAGCGCGCCGGAACGAGCGACAGTCTTCGATCCAGTCGTCTCAGGGCTTGGGGAGGAAGTTCGAGTCGACATCGAGGGTGAGGGCGACGGAGAGACCCAGGGCACCGTCGATGGTCAAGGGATCGAAAACCTGCCTCTCATCCCCTACGCCGACCGATTCGCCGAATACCGGCAGACCGCGCTCGATGCCCTGAGTACCAGCGGAATCCCGGCACAGTCTCAAGATCTGGTGCGCGACTACTTCTTGGAGCTCGAACCATGACGACATCTGCCAGGTCCGATGAACTGACTCCCGAAGTCTTCGCCCAACGTCTCGCCGCAGTCCGCGCCGAGGTCGAGAAGGTGATCGTGGGTCAAGCCGATCTTGTCGACACAGTGATGATGGCCACGCTGTGCGAGGGGCACGTCTTGTTGGAAGGCGTCCCAGGCCTCGGCAAGACACGCCTGCTCGCAACGCTGGGGCAAGCCCTCGATGTCGAGTTCGGGCGCATCCAGTTCACACCGGACCTCATGCCGGCAGACATCCTTGGGACCAAGGTCCTCGAGCGGGGTGATTTCGAGTTCTCGCCGGGGCCGATTTTCAACAACCTGGTCCTCGCCGACGAGATCAACCGGGCCACTCCGAAGACCCAGTCTGCCCTCCTGGAGGCCATGCAGGAACGGAATGTCACGCTCGGTCGCGAGGTGCATCCCTTGCCACGACCTTTCATGGTCATGGCAACTCAGAACCCAATCGAGCAGGAAGGGACCTATCCCCTGCCGGAAGCACAGCTCGATCGATTCCTCTTCAAGGCGATCGTGTCGTTTCCACCTGCCACCGATCTCGTCGAGATCCTCCGCCGCACGACCGCCACCACAGATCCGTCTGCCGAGGCCGTGCTCGACGGGCCGCGCCTCGAGGAAATGACCCGGCTGGTGAGGTCAGTGCCGATCGGCATCCACCTGCTGGAATATGCTGCTCGGCTCGTCGAGTCCACCCACCCGGCGAGCCCCCTGGCGCCGGAGCGCATCAAGGCCTACGTCCGCAACGGGGCAAGCCCCCGCGGCGCCCAGGCCATGATTCTCGGCGGAAAGGCCGCGGCGCTCATGGCCGGCCGCCCCAATGTTGCCGCCGAGGACCTGTGGCGGATAGCGGGCCAGTGCCTGCGTCATCGCCTTGTGCTCGGCTACGAGGCCATCGCCGACGGTGTTTCGGCGGATGCGCTGATCGACGACGTGCTCCAGGCGCACCCCGCACCCTCGGTCGAGGACTGACCCATGCTGCTGGCGCCGGAGACGCGGAGCCGCCTCGATCGGCTGGCTCTGTCTCCTCGGGGCCGTGTTCAGGCTCTCTGGTCGGGAGGTCACGCATCGGTGCGCAAAGGGGAGAGCCTCGATTTCGCCGACTATCGCCCGTATGTCCCAGGAGACGACTTCAGGAAGATCGACCACAACCTGTGGGCGCGTCTCGGACAAATCCTGATCCGTGAGTACGAGGCCGAGGAGGAGCTCCCTCTGCGTCTCGCCGTCGACTCGTCTGCCTCGATGTCGCTCCATGGAAAACACGAGACCGCTCTCGAGCTCGCCGCGATGATCGCCTATCTCACGCTGAGCGGAGGGGACCGGGTTCAGCCCGTGTCCTCACCAGGTCCAACGGGTCGGGCGTTCGCCGTTGGTCCCTCTGGGCGTCACCTGAGTGTCTGGCCGGTCATCGAGCGATGGCTCGAGAGCCTGGAGGCGTCTGGTCGCGCACCGCTTGGCCCGGCCATTCGCTCGCTGATCGGCGGAAGCCCAACCCGCGGACCGGTCGTGCTGATCTCGGATCTCTTCGACGATGAGTGGGAGCGGGCACTCGACTCGCTCTTCGTCAGTGCAGGCGGGCTCGTGTTGCATGTGCTGGCGAGAGAGGAGCTGTCTCCGGACTTCGCCGGCGACTTGAGGTTGCGCGACATAGAGCTGGGCTCCGTGGTCGACATCTCGACGTCGGAGGCGGTGTTGACCACCTATCGAGCGTCTCTCGATGAGTTCGTCGCCGGCGCAGCAAATCGCGCTCGCCGCGCCGGTCTCGATTACCTGTTGGTCGAAGCCGGTTCCGATGCTGCTGAGACCGCCCTCAGGGCTCTCTTGTCAGCCGGAGTAGTTCGATGAGCTTTCTCGTCCCCGTCGCTCTCGGCGTCGCTGCGCTAGCCGGGCCCCTTCTTATCCTGTACATGCTTCGCAGCCGGAGACGACAACTCGATGTCACTTCGACACGGTTGTGGCAGGCGAGTGAAATTCAGGTCACGTCGGCAGTGCCATGGTCCCGTCTCCGGTGGACTGCACTCCTCATTCTCCAGCTTCTGGCCATAGCGCTTTTCGCCTTCGCCCTGGCTCGGCCATTCCACAGCCAGCGGACCCTGCTCGGCCCGCACTCGGTGTTCGTGATCGACACCTCGGGATCCATGGCGGAGGGCGACCGGCTCGACCGAGCCAAGACGGAAGCAGTCGCCCTCGCCGAAGACTTGTCCGAAGGCAATCTCATCTCGGTGATCGGAGCCGGACCTCATCCCCAGGTTCTGATCGGACATGCCCGCGAAAGGGACGACGTGATCGCCACGATCGAGAGCCTGCGGGCCGGCGGCGGCGAAGCGGACCTCTCCGAGGCCATCAGGCTGGGCCGCGGATTGGCCACACCCGACCGGCCCACCAACGTCATCGTCTTCTCAGACGGTGGTGAGGCGCCGTTACCCGAGGAGCCCGTGGCGGGTGCCACGCATATCCCGTTCCACGAAATCGTGGACGACGTAGCCGTTGAGACTCTCACCATCGACGCCACGGGAGGTGTCACGCGAGGTCTCGTCGCCGTAGCGAATCACTCCGAAGCCGATACGAGCGTCGAACTCGCCGTGACGGTCGAAGGCATGCCCTCAACGCAGATGGAGTTGGACCTCGGTGCCAACCAGCGCGCAGTAGAGACCTTCGAGCTCGATGCGGCCCCAGGATCTGAGGTGATGGTGGAGCGCCTGGGTGAGGCGGACGGCAATCCGCTGGACGATCGGGTGTGGACTGTCATCGATCAGAACGCAGCCCGCTCTGTGCGAGTCATGGGAGAAGGCTCTCCATACCTCGCCGCCCTGGTGTCGGCCACCCCGGGGTTCGAACTCGGCTCCGACGATGGCGACGTCCTGGTGGTCGACCGCGGGGTGCTACCCCCGATCGATCGGCCCGCCTGGCTGATCCGTCCGGATTCGACGCCGGAGGGACTCGAGATCACGGGTCTCGTGGAGAACATTCCCGCGACGTTCCAGGCTCCTGGAGAGCCGGTGCTTGACAATGTGGACCTCAGCGACCTGGTCGTTGCAGAAGCCCAGAACGTCGCGCCGAGAGGCTGGTCGCCCATCGTCAGGTCAGGCGACGTGCCACTCATCCTGCTTGGCAGCGTCGATGGTCATCGCGTCGTCTACTTCACGTTCGATCTCACCCACACGAACCTGCCGGTCCAGGTCTCGTTTCCCATTCTGGGAGCTGCCCTCCTCAACTGGCTGGTCGGCGAGGCGCCGGGCACCGTTGCCAATGGCCCGGCGGGCGAGCCGATCGTCATTTCATCGCCCGATGGAGCCCAACCCGTCGTCACCTTGCCCGATGGCTCCCAGCGAACGTTGCCGGGCGATACCGCGAGTTTCACCGATACGAGTGAGCCAGGCATCTACCGCGTCGGCTACGTGGACGAGGACGGCACAGTGACAGCGGGCCAGATCGCTGTGCGGACTTTCGTCGCGACCGAGGCCGGCGCTCCGGTGAGAGACATCGTCACCTCAACAGGAGATTCCAGCGCAGAGGAGCAAGGAGTAGTGGTCCGGGAGTGGGGACCGTGGGTCGTTAGTGCCCTCCTGGCCCTGCTCGCCTTCGAATGGTGGATCGGGCATCAGCGGCCCTGGCTGAGGCAGACAGCATGACTTTCGATCACCCCTGGGCGTTGTTGCTCTTGATACCTGCGGTCGCGGTCGTGTTGCTAATCGCTCGTCACGGACGAACCGTGGTTGGTCGCAGGCAATCACGGTGGGCCGCGGCCGTGCGGGTAGTGGGCGTGACTGCCTTATGCGTCGCTATCGCACAACCTCACATGATCCTTCAGTCAGGGGATCAGACAGTGGTCTTCCTCCTCGATCGGTCCGATTCGGTCTCCGAGGTCGCGGCCACGACCCAGGAGCAGGTGCTCCGGGAGGCCCTGCAGTCCGTGCCGGCCTCAGCTCGCTGGTCGGTTGTCCTCTTTGGCGCCGAAACGCGCACGGACCGATCGTTGGCGGTCGGTGACAGGTTGCCTGAGATCGTCACCAAAGTGGATGGCTCGGCGACGGACCTCGGAGGAGCCCTTCGCGCCGTCGCTGCGCTTATGCCATCCGCCGGCTCGCGGCGCATCGTTCTGTTCTCCGACATGGCCCCGACCGACTCTGAGGGACGGCAGGCCGCGCGCGAACTCGTGGAACAGGGGATCGTCGTGGACGTGATTGAGCTATCAGTTGGCCGCCGCCCAGACGCGCTCGTCGAGTCCGTCCGGCTTCCGACGTCGGTGAGGCAAGGGGATGTCGTCACGGCTACGGCCCACGTGAGATCGAACAGCGCCGGTGAGGCGGTCCTACGCGTCACCGGAATCGAGGAGCAGGCTCGGGAGATCGTCGTTCAACTTCAACCAGGCTCGTCGACGATCGAGTTCGATTTCGTGGCAAACGGAACGGGATTCCTCCCTATCACGACGACCCTCGACGCCCCGTTTGACCAAATGCCACAGAACGACACCGCCACCGGTCTCACACGCGTGCTGGGACCGGCCAGAGTTGCTCTCGTCGAGGGAGTTGTCGGCGAGGGTGGAGAGCTCAGTAGGGCCCTGGCCGCGGGCGGAGTTCGGGTGGATATCCTCGGCTCGATTCCATCGGCGACCGGTCTGCTCCCCTATGACGCGGTAGTGCTGGTCAACATCCCTCCCCCGGAGTCGGGGCCCGCTGAGGCCCTCGCATCGTTCGTCGAGGACCTGGGACGGGGTCTCATCGTCGTTGGCGGCGATCAGTCGTTCGGCATGGGCGACTACCACCAGACACCACTCGAGGTGATCCTTCCAGTGTCCTCCAACCCCGACGATCTCCTACGTCGTCAGCCGGTCGCCGAGGTGCTGGTCATCGACACGTCGGGGTCGATGGCCGCCTGCCACTGCGACGGATCGGCGGCCAACATGGCCACCGAAGGCGGGATCAACAAGACAGACATATCGAAGGCTGGCGCTGCATTGGCCATCGAGGCATTGGACGACATGGATCGAGTGGGTGTCCTTTCCTTCTCCTCCGGCTACGACTGGGTGCTCCCCCTTGCCAACAAACCGGACAAGGCGACCATCGACGCGGCACTCGGCAGCCTGTTCCCCCAAGGTGACACCGAGATCAGCAGGGCTCTGGAGGAAGCCCTCGACCAACTACGCGGGGCACCTGAGAGCCTCCGGCACATCGTCTTGTTCACCGACGGTTGGGACCCGACCGACGCCGACTTGGTCCCGGTTGCCCGCGAGATTGCAGACGAAGGCGTCACTCTTTCGGTTCTCGGGACCGGAGAAGGACCGGGACACACACTGGAGCGCATGGCCGAGGTCGGCGGTGGCCGGTATTACGCCGGGACCGACCTGGCAGCGGTGCCGGATATCTTCGTCGAGGAGACACTGACCGTGGCCCGCAATCTGATCAATGAGGGCTCTTTCCTGCCCACAGTGATCGGTCGGAGCGACGTTACGGAGTCTCTCACCGAGTCCCCTCCCCTACTCGGCTACGTCCTCACCAAGGCCAAAGGGTCGGCGCAAGTTCTGCTCGAGATCGGTCAAGCCGATCCGCTCCTCGCCACCTGGCAGCGCGGGTTGGGGCGCGTGGCGGCGTGGACGTCCGATGCCACTTCTCGGTGGTCTTCAGGATGGGTCGGATGGGATGGTTACTCCGACTTCTGGGGAGGAGTCCTGCGCGATGTGCTCCCGGCGGGGCTTGACACACCACCCGAAGTGTGGGTGGACGGAACTGAGATCAACGTAGCCGTTTTCGACGATGACCTCGCCGACGACTCCGCAGCCGTGGCAAGGATCAGAAGCCCAGATGGATCCATCGCAACGGAACCGCTGACCCGGGCGACCGGTTCATCCTTTGAAGGCTCCTTTCCGGCCGGGTCACCCGGGGCATATTGGGTAGCAGTGACTATCACCGACGAGCAAGGCGCCACAGAGACCGTCTCGTCAGGCACCGTTTCGAGTTATGAGCCCGAGTTCGCATTCCGGGAGCCCGACCCGACCCTCGCCCTCGACATATCCGAATTGACCGGGGGCAGGATCGATCCCGATGCGTCCACCATCTGGGACTCTGCACCGCTCCGAGGGACATCGGCTCGTCCGCTCCTCCCCTGGCTGCTGACGCTAGCTCTGGTGGCGTTCCTCACCGACGTGGCGCTACGGAGGTTGTCCTTCACACCCGCCGAGTCGAGCGTGCCGAAGTCACCAAGTCCTCCGCGCCGCAAACGCGACCCCGTCGAACGTCCCGAACCAACGGCCGATAGGCCGGCACCCACGGTGTCAGATTCGGAGACGATTCAACGCCTGATGCGTCGTAAGCAGCGATGACAGCAGTCACGGAGCGGAGACAAGTTCTGGCGGTCTACGCGCGTCGTCGCCTTATCGCAGACCAGGTGGACGTTCAGGAGGACGGCTCCGAATCTCGAGGACAGTTGTTGGAAAGACTTTCCGATGCGATGGATGTGCGATGAGCTCCGGCTCAACGAATCAGGGCCGCCCTCTCGAACGGCCCTGAACTGAGGGTCTCTTAGTCGGGACGGTGGGACTTGAACCCACGACCTCAGCGTCCCGAACGCTGCGCGCTACCAAGCTGCGCTACGTCCCGATGGCCAAATCCTAGGCCGGAGGCACGGTCTAGCCCACTTGGGTGAATTCAGGCATCCCCCTGGGAGATTCCGGCCTGGCAGGTACGCTGACCAAGGAGGCTTCTGTAAGCGATGGGGAGGAATGATGGCGGTCTACGACGCCCAGCTTCGTCTGGGCGGCGCCAACGATGCACCGATTCATGTGGTGATCGATCTCACCGATGATCGATTGAGCATGATGTCGGGTGAGGTCGAAGTGGCCGACTGGGCCCGGCATGAGATCAGGGTGACGCCCATGCTCGACGGGTTCCACATTCGCGCCGAGGGTGACGAGATCATTCTCAACGTCACCGACGACGCCCACTTCGCTCTCGACCTCGGTCTTCGCAATGCGCCGCCGACCCTGCGGCGTCGGATGTCGGCGTTGCTTCGCAGCGACCAGTCCGAGACCCGGCCCGTCGCCTAGATCAACAACTCTGCGATCTGGACCGCGTTCAGTGCTGCTCCCTTGCGCAGGTTGTCGCCCACCGCGAAGAGGTTGATCCCACCCGGCTCACCGACTGTGGCGCGAATCCTCCCTGCCAGCACCTCATCGATACCAGCGGCGTCCAGCGGTGTCGGCACCTGGTCAGTCCAGACTTCGATTCCGGGGGCAGCTTCGAGGAGCTCCCGGGCCTCCCCAGGGCCCATCTCTCGGTCGAAACGGAGTGTGGCCACTACGGCGTGGCCCACCAGCACCGGCACCCGGACACAGGTTGGCTCCACTAGTAGCCCTGGGATGTCGAGGATCTTCCGCGACTCGTGCACCAACTTCCACTCCTCGTCCGTGTAGCCCTGGTCGGTCTCCGAGCCGGCAAATGGCAGCACGTTGAAGGCGATGGGGCGGGAGAAGAGGGCGGGTCCGGGGTCCGCCCACCCGCCTGTCATCAGTGCACCGAGGTCGGGCCGGAGCTTGTCCACCTGGTCGATCAGCTCGGAAACACCCTGTTGGCCCGAACCGGAGACTGCCTGGTAGGAGGCGACATTCATGCTCCGAAGCCCGGCGGCTCGGTGCAACGGACCGGCGACCATCATCAAGGTCATGGTGGTGCAGTTGGGATTGGCGATGATCCCCTGGTGCCTGTGAGCGGCCTCATCGTTGACGCCGGCCACGACCAGCGGGACCGCCTCCTCCATCCGGAACGCCGACGAGTTGTCGATTACCACCGCTCCAGCGGCGGCGAACGAAGGCGCAAACTCCCGGGAACGTGCCCCACCCGCCGAGAAAAGTGCGATGTCGACACCGGCCGGGTCGGCCTGGGCCAGGTCCTCGACGACGATTTCACCCCACGCCGACTCCACAACCGTCCCCGCCGAACGCGAGGAGGCCATGAGCCGGACCGAACCCAGGGGAAAGTCGCTGTGTTCGAGAATCGAGAGCATGGTGCGGCCAACCGCCCCGGTGGCTCCAACCACGGCAACCACTCGATCGCTCACGCTCCCACCTCCTCGAAAATGGTCGGTGGGTCGAACTCCGCGTGCAGTGCCTTCACCGCCGCTTCGACCTGACTCCCCCTGATCACGCATGAGATCCGAATCGTTGACGTCGAGATCATCTCGATGTTGATGCCAGCCGCTGACATGGCTTCGAAGACCCTTGCGGCGACACCGGGATGAGTCTTCATCCCGGCCCCCACCAAAGAGACCTTGGCGACGTCGGTGTCGACATCGACCGACTGGGCGCCGATGTCGACTGCGATGTGCTTGGAGATCCGCTCCGCCTCGACCACATGGATCCGGGGCACCGTGAAGCTGATGTCGGTGGACCCGTCATGGGACACATTCTGAACGATCATGTCCACATTCACACCGGCCTCGGCCAAAGCGCCGAACAATGCGGCGGCGACGCCGGGGCGGTCGGGCACACGGTTCACCGTCACTTTGGCTTCGGAGCGATCGTGGGCGATGCCACTCACGATCGCCTGCTCCATGGCCGACTCACGTATCCAGGTCCCCTCGCCGTCGTGAAAGGACGAGCGAACGTGAATGGGAATGTCGAAGCGGCGCCCGAACTCCACGGCACGAGACATGAGGACGCCGGCACCCCCGGCGGACAATTCGAGCATCTCGTCGAACGGCACCTCGGCCAGCTTGGTGGCGTCGGGCACGATCCTCGGGTCAGCGGTGAAGACCCCATCGACATCGGTGTAGACCTCGACGGTGTCCGCCCCAAGGGCCGCCGCCAGAGCCACTGCGGTGGCATCAGAGCCGCCGCGGCCCAGGGTCGTCACTTCCTTCGATTCTGGGTCCACTCCCTGGAATCCGGCCACGATCACGACCCGACCTTCGGTCAGACTGTCGCGGACCCGGGTCCCCTGGATGTCGAGGATCTTCGCCGAGCCATGCGATGAGTCTGTGAGGATTCCGGCCTGGGACCCGGTGTAACTGACCGCAGGAATCCCCCGCGAGTTCAGCGTGATTGCGAGCAGCGCCATTGAGATCCTTTCCCCCGCGCTGAGCAGCATGTCCATCTCTCGTGGGGATGGGTCATCGCTCAGCTCGGCCGCGAGGGCCACCAGTTGATCGGTCGTCTCTCCCATTGCGGAGACAACCACCACCACGTCGTCGCCATTTCTCCGCGTCGACTCCACCCGATCGGCAACCGCCTTGATGCGCTCCGAATCAGCCAGTGACGTCCCACCAAATTTCTGAACCACGATCGCCATGTCGAACACAGTTTGGAGCCTTTCGCCGCGGAAGACGAACACCGCAGGAGGTTGATGGAGGGTCGTGCCTAAAGTCGCGCCGGCCATGACCGACAGAAGACGGCGTCAAAAGGAACAGCGCGCCGCCAAGCAGGAGGCCGAAAAGAAGCAGACTGCAAGGCGTGAGCTGGGTCGCAGACTGGGCACTGCTCTGATCTTCGGGCTCCTTGTGATCGGCGTTCTGGTGTTGGGCAGCGTCTTCGGCGACGATGAAGGCGACCTGCCTCAGGGCTACGAGGGGTTCCGAAACCAGCCAACCGCATGTGGGGCCGAGCAGCCGGCGGCCGAACCGGTGACCCAATTCACCGAGCCGGAGCCGCAGACGGATATCACCCCAACTGCTGCCGTCACTGCGACTCTTGAGACCTCATGTGGCGAGATCGTGATCGAGCTCGACCCCGCCGGTTATCCCGAGACCGTCAACTCCTTCGTCTTTCTCGCTCGTGAAGGCTTCTTTGACGGGCAGGTCTTCCATCGGATCATCGCCGACTTCCAGCTCTTCGCTGGGGACCCGAAGGCCGACGGCACCGGTGGGCCCGGCTACCGGTTGCCCGACGAGTTGCCACCAGATGACTTCGTCTACACACCCGGCGTGGTGGCCATGGACAACAACGGCAAGGGAACGACCGGCAGCCAGTTCTTCATCGTCCTCAGCGACGATGCCCAAGTCCTCAACCCGCAGTTCAACGGCCTGGGCAACGTGACTTCCGGTCAGGAGACCCTCGATCGGATCCAAGCGGTCGACACCGCGCGACGACCCGGATCTGTGGAGGACAGCCTCCCGCTCGAGACTGTCTACATCGAGACTGTGACCATCGATGTAACCGGTTCTTGACGGTCACACCAGCCATCATCGGGGTGCAGGAGACCCATGGCCGTTGACCTCCACTCCCATTCGACAGCCTCCGACGGTTCCGAGAAGCCGGCGGCTCTGGTCGAACAGGCAATGGAGGTGGGACTCACTGCCCTCGCCCTCACCGATCACGACACCCTCGACGGCATCGCCGACGCCTCCACGGCAGCGGCCACTGCCGGCCTCGAGTTGATCCCGGGCACCGAGCTTTCCCTCGAATACGACCAGGGTGGGATGCATCTCGTGGTTCTTTGGCTCGACTCCGGCCGGGGACCGCTTCAGGACCATCTGGAAGAGCTGCGCAAGGGAAGAAACCATCGCAACGAGTTGATGGCAGACCGGCTGACCGAGCTCGGGATGCCGGTGACGGTGGAGGAGATCCTCGAAGAGGGAGGCGCCGGCAGCATCGGCCGCCCCCACATCGCCGCGGTCATGATGCGGAAGGGTTATGTCGAAACCATCGAGGAGGCCTTCGAGCTCTGGCTGACATCGGGGAAGCCCGCGTATGTCGAGCGACCCAGACTTACCCCGGAGGAGGCGATCCGGCTGGCGCGGGAGTCCGGGGCGGTGCCGATCGTCGCCCACCCGCACACTCTTGGCATCAATCGGGCACACGAGATGGCCGACCTGCTGACCCGTCTCATCGCCGCCGGTCTAGTTGGATTGGAGGCCTTTTGCGCCAGTTACCGCCGCCACGAGAGGGAGGGCTACGCCGATCTCGCCCGGCGGTTCGGGCTGATCCCATCAGGAGGGAGTGACTACCACGGCACCTACAAGCCAGGGCTCAGCCTTGGCACCGGGTACGGCGACCTGGTCGTGCCTGACGCCGTAGTCGACGAGCTGCGCAATCAC
>DATDJH010000278.1:0-18399 GCA_036520635.1 Acidimicrobiia bacterium | reverse complement strand
ACATCGTCGGTGAGCGGGTGGAGGCGGGCGTCGGGATCGATGAAGAGATACTCGGCGAGCCCGCCCCAGAGCCCTGGAGGCTCGATCGAAGGGATGAACCCGTAGGAATTGGAAGGCCGGCGACGCACACAGGTGGCAAGGCTTTGCTTGCAGCGGTGGCACTCGCCACAGCGGATGCGGGGCTCGACTGCGACACGGGTGCCGACCGGGAACGGAATTGTGGGGCCCTCGGTGGCGATCCGGCCCACGACTTCGTGGCCAGGAACGAGTGGATAGACGACATCTCGGGCGTCACCCTTCCAGACCTGAACGTCGGCGCCTGAGATGCCGGTCGCCTCTACCGCCAGCCAACCACCACGATCAACGGGTTGAGTCGGCAACTCGGTCAACGTGAAGTGCTTGGGCTCGACGAGCATCATCGCCCGGGCCTTGATCCCTCGCTCCATCAACAGCGAGTGTAAACCCGGTTCTGGACGGCTCCGTTCAGCTGCCGAGCATTGCGGCGATCCGCCCTACTCCCCGCTCGATCTCGTCCTCACCGGTCGCATAGGAAAGCCTGAGAAATCCCGGTGTTCCGAACGATTCGCCTGAAACCAGTGCCACTCCGGCCTCCTCGAGGATGGCCTCGGCGAGTTCATCTGTGGTCGCCCAACGATCCCCGAGATGCGCGGAGAAGTCAGGGAACACATAGAACGCCCCCTCCGGCTCGATGCAGCCGACCCCGGGGATCGAGCTGATCATCGAGTACATCAGCTTCCGCCTGGAGTCGAAGGCGAGGCGCATCTCCTCAACCATCTCCTGAGGGCCGTTGAGGGCTGCGAGCGCCGCGTGTTGGGCCACGTTGGCTACGTTCCCCGTTGCGTGCGACTGATGGCTGTTGGCGGCCTCGATCACATCGGCTGGCCCCACCATCCAGCCCACCCTCCATCCGGTCATCGAGTAGCTCTTGGCGACCCCGTTGATCAGCACCCAATTCTCGAAGCGAGGAGTGACCGCGGCAATCGATGGCGCCACGTCAGTGAAGTAGGTGAGCCGCTGGTAGATCTCGTCGGCCATTACCCAGATGTCATTGGCCGCGGCCCACTCCCCGATCGCCCTTGCCTCCTCGGCGGTGTAAACCGCGCCCGTGGGATTTGAAGGGGAGACAAACACCAGGAGCTTGGTGCGATCGGTCCTCGCCTGCTCGAGGTTCTCCACCGACACCTTGAAACCGTGCTCGAGATCGGTGGGGACCGATACCGTGATACCCCCGGCGAGGTCGATGCCTGCGGGGTAAGTGACCCAATGCGGTGAGGGCAACAGCACCTCGTCACCCGGGTCGAGCAGTGCGGCGAACCCCTGGAACACCGCCTGTTTGGCGCCGTTGGTGACCATCACCTCGGACCAGTCGACCTCGACTTTGGAGTAGCGAGCGACGTCCTCGGCAATTGCCTTGCGCAGTTGGGGGAGCCCTGCGGCCGCGGTGTACTTGTGGTTTTCCGGGTCGAAACACGCCCGAGCTGCCGCCGCCACAACGTGCTCCGGAGTTGGGAAATCCGGCTCTCCGGCGCCGAAGGAGATGATATCTACGCCTGTGGCACGCAGTTCCCTGGCCCGGGCTGCAATGCCCAGGGTGGCGGAGGGGGGCAGGTGCCCGAGCCGTTGGGAGACTCTGCTCATGGTGGTGGACGCAGCCTAAGCATGTCGCAGAGGCTCGCGGTCACCGATTAGCAAGCAGCGAAGGGCCCGTCGAGGTCTAGGAGAACTGATCCTTTACATCGTCGACCACGTCTTCGGCCTTGTCCATCGCATCACTGGCAGTATCCGAGACGGCATCGGAAGCCTTGTCCATCGCGTCCCCTGCGCTGTCGGCCGTATCTGTCATCTTGTCCTTGGCCGAGTCGTAAGCGTCCTGTGTGGAGTCTTTCACCGTTGCACCGGCGTCGCTGGCGAAGTCCTGGGCTTTGTCGACGGCTGTGTCTGCCTTGGCGGCCACATCCGATCCGGCTTCCTTGCCCGAGCCAAACCATCCCTTGACTGTGTCCATGAATCCCATTGCGGTCCTTTCAGTCCGTGGCTCAACCCTAGGCGAAGCAATTCACCTTGTGCCTGGCGACCGGTATTTTGAGCGGCGTGACTTTGCCCAAGATCGATCGTCGTCGTGTTTGGCGGCGTTCGTTGGTGATTCTCGGTCTGATGACGGCCGGAGTCGCCGCACCGGTGCTCGACCTGTACGGCCGAAATCCCTCAGTCTTCGTGGCCAACCGCAGCACCCCTGAGCAAATCGTCATATTCGGGCTTTTGGTCACCTTCACACTGCCCCTGGTCGCCGTGATCATCCTCACGATCACCGAGAAGATCAGCACTCGTGCGGCCGACATCGCCTATTACATCCTGGTCGGGATCTCGGCAGCCGCCACCGGCCTCGTCGTCAGTCGCCAGGTTGTCCCCGAAAACACCCTGGGGGCGGTGGCCCTGGCTGTCGGGATCATGGTGGTGGTCCTGCTCGTATGTCGGCGGATCGAGGGCGGCCTGCTCTTCTTCTCGCTGCTCGGCCCGGCGGTGCTGGTGATGTTCCTCGTGATCTCGCCTACATCGAGTCTCCTGGCCGAGCCGGCACCGCCCGTCTCGACGCCGGACCAGGTGGGGAGCCCGGAATCGATCGTTTTCATCCAACTCGATGAGTTGCCTTTGGCATCGTTGCTCAATGAGGAAGGGGCCATCAACGCAGATCTCTTCCCCAATTTCGCCCGTCTCGCCGCCACGGGCAATTGGTATCGCAACGCGCTAGCCAATTCGATAGCCACGACCCAGAGCGTTCCCGCCAACCTCACCGGTGTCCTCGGCGACTCGGACGCAAGCCCCTCCGTGATCGACCACCCCAACAACCTGTTCACCCTTCTTGGCAAGGGATATGAGATGCACGTCGTGGAGTGGCTGACAGACATGTGCCCCGAAGAGCTGTGCAAGGACTACGCGGGTCGGGGGCCCGCCCGGTTCGGTTCCCTGCTGGAGGACGTGGGTGTCGTCTACGGCCATCTCTCCCTTCCCGAATCTGCCCGCGAGAGCCTTCCCAGCATCGACGGGAGCTGGAAGGGCTTTCTCGGCCAGGCGGAGGCTCGTGAGGCAGCCCCGGTCGATATCGGCGATCTGGCGGTCCCTGGGCCGGGCCAGCGCAGCAAGTGGATCGATTGGATCGAACGCATCATCGATGGAGTGGAAGCAGATGAACCGCCAACGCTTCATTTCGTCCATCTCCAGGCTCCGCACATCCCCTGGAGGATCAACCCTTCGGGTAGTCACTACCAGCGGCCGGAGCAGTACGACGAGGTCGACGGGATCGAGGGGGGCGGCAAATGGGTGAAACGCCCTGACCTGCCCCGCCTGGCCTATCAGCGCCACATGTATCAGCTTGGGTTCGTTGACAATCGGCTCGGTGCCCTGTTCGAAAAGCTCGATGAGACCGACAACTGGGAGGACACCCTGATCGTCGTCCTTGCCGACCACGGAGCGTCCTTTGTCCCGGGGGAGCACCGACGGTGGCCGATGGAGAACAATCGCAGCGACCTCTACCGAATCCCGCTGATCATCAAACTGCCGGGGCAGACCGAAGGGCAAGTCCACGATGAGCCTGCCTACGCCATCGATGTCCTTCCCACCATTGTCGACGCATTGGACATCACTACCGACTGGGATTTCGACGGCCACTCGCTCCTTCAGATCGAGGGCACCAATTACCCGCACCAGACGATCCACTACTGCTGCAGCCGTGAGCCGGCGAGCACCGACCTCGACGAGTTGTTCGCCCAGGTGCGACGGAATCACCAATGGGTGCCGAATCAGGACACCTGGACCGGCGTGGCCGGGTCGGGCCCGTATGCCGACCTGGTCGGGACGCCTGTCTCCGAGTTGGCGCCGACCCCCAGCGACGATCTGCGTTGGTCACTCACCCAGGCGGGCCAGCTGGCGGATGTGGATCGAGCATCGGGTTGGGTGCCCACCTTCATCTCGGGAAGGTTGGAATTGCCGGCTGGTGAATCGGAAGACGATTTGCTCCTGGCGGTCAATGGCACCGTCGCCGGCACCGGGTTCGTGATCAGGGACAGCGACACCAGCGGTGAGATACGAGGGCTTTTGGCCGAGGACCTGGTGAAGGAGGGATCCAACGAAGTAGCGATCCTCGTGCCCAATCCGCAGGGCGAGGGATGGTTGGTGGGCGCTGCCGCCGATATCACGGTCGATTACGTCGCCGACGACGGCCATCAGCTGGAACTGAGCCCTGAAGGCGACAAGCGACTGGAGATCAGCGCCGTTCAGAAGACCTCCGGAGGATGGGAAGTCAAGGGATGGGCGGCGGACGTCAAGGAGAAACTGACCGCCGATCGGATCTATGTGTTCGCCGGTGACAAGTTGTTGGTCGCCGGGCCGCCGAATCTGGACAACGCCAACGTGGTGCGTTGGTTCAAGAGCGACAAACTGCTCCATTCCGGATTCACCTTCGACATTCCGGATACGGAGGTGCCCGATGACCTGGAGCGTCTCACCGTGATCGCCGAGTTCGGCGACTACGCAATCGAGAGCCCCGCCACCCTGCCCCGCTGATTCCGACTGGCGGGGCGTCAGCGCACCAGGGCAGATGTCTTGCTGTCGCTAACGGCCAGCCAGGCGATGACGTCATTGGAGCCCTGATGGAGCCACTCGGGAGCAATCATCACCTGGAACTTCGCTGACTGTGACGTGGGGTCGAAGGTCCTCGTTACCGCTCTGACCACGCCATCGACGGCGATCACCACGATTTCGCTACCGGTGGCCGCTTCATCGAGGGTGACCCGCCCGGAGAGGAATGTCGGGAGAACCTCAGGGTTCTGGCCGAGATCATCGAGAAGGCCCTGCTGCTCAAGTTTGATCGAGATCTCGGGAACGTCTCGGGCGTCGAGATCTGCAAGCGACCGACCCGGCCATTCACTCCATCCCGGCGGGGTGAGCGACCATGGGTCACCATCGGGAAACCACTCCTCCTTCTCGGCGGCGGCGTCGAGTTTCTCCTTTCCCGACACGCCGAAGTTCACCGTTCCCTGCTTGCCGATCATCACCGATTCAGTGCGTGTCGCCCTACTCTCGGGATCGAGCAGGGAGAAGCCGTCCATGTCCCAGGGCACTGTGATCCCGACGACCTCGGCGATCGTTGGCATGATGTCCATCGTCTCCGCTCGAATGTCATCGATGGTCCCCGGCTCGACGCCCGGGAATCCGCTCGGATACTTGACGAAGAGAGGCACCGCGGCAATGGTGCCGACCGTATCCGGCGTCATGGTCCGCTCGTTCTCTGTGCCGGCTCGGATAGTCACCCCATGGTCGGCGAGCACGATTACCAACGCGTCGTCGTAGACCCCCTCTTGCTTCAACCGGTCGATGGACTGCCCGAGAATGGTGTCCGAGTATTGCGCCTGGAGGAGATGCCGCTGATAGCCCTGGCCGATGAGCCAGTTGTCCATACCCCACCCATCGCCCTCACTCCCCGGCGAGTAGGTGACCCCGGTGAGCTGTCCGTCGGCAGTCACCAGCCACGGATGGTGCGGAAACAGGAAATGGCCAAACCGGAGAGACGGCTCCGCCGAGTCGAAGTGGAGGATATTCAAAAACCGGCTGACTTCTTCGCGCCGGTCGTCCTCCACACTGCGCATGAATCGGTCGATCATGTCGAAATTGGTGCGCTCTCCACTTGTGAAATTGCCCCACATCTGGTTGATCGGGGGCAGGTGATCGGAGATGTCTGCAGGAAGGGTCACGTGGCCGTAGATCACCGCGAGGTCGACGGCCATTCCGCCCCAGCGCTGGGCCGTCGGGTCAATGCGACGACTCGAGTTCGCGCAGGCGAAACTCGGGCAGAGACTGGTGATGGTCTCCATTGCCGCGATGTCGTATGAATCCGAGAAGAGTGTGAAGAGGTTGAGCGGATAATCCGCCGACGTCGGAACATCCCCCAACTCCGCCCCGACGCCCGTGAGAATCGTCGGCAGGGCTTCCTGGGTCTGTTGGCGCACCCCTACCGCATTGCGGTACCACACGCTGTCGGCAGCCAGGGCACCGAAACTCGGAAACTCCTTCGTCAACAGCGATCCCTCAGAATCGATCATCGATGCCACGGGAAACTCATCGAACACCACGAGCACGACGGGAACCGGGTTGGCGACATCGCCGATCTCGGGCAGGTCGCTCGAGTTGGCGAAAGCGACGGAGTTTGCAGGTGTCATCAGCAGGAACCAGCCGGCGAAGACGATCAGCGCCAGCGATAGGAAGGTGACCGTTGACTGGATGAGTGGGTAACGGGTGTACTCGATAGCGAATGCCGACCCCGCCCCGAGGCACACCACTGCAAACAAGATGACGGGAGGGTCACCGCCAAGCAGCGTTATCCAAGTCGAGGCCGCCAGCAGCGAGAACAGGATGCCGATCGCGATCGCATGAGCCAGACCGGCGGTGCTCGCCCCCACCCACCGCAGGGCGAGGATCGGAATCGCGAGAACCATCGGCAAGATCAGGACAGCAAACGGAAAGAGGATCACGTCTGTCGGGGTCATCCCGATGGCGATGAAGAAGTCCGGATTGTTCCCCAGCAGGTCGAGGATTGGTTGCCCGAAAGCGAATGCGGCAATCGTTGCTAGCGAGAGGGGGACGATCCACCAACGGACCGATCCCAGCCGCTCCAGGCTCACCGCGGCTCGAGGTCGAAGAGGATCCTGGTGCCTTCGCCGAGGGCCTGCTCGTTAACCACTTCGAACACCTCTTCGAGCATCGCCCGGAACTCACTCTCGGTGCGCCCAGGATGCAGCTCCTCGGTGAGCTTGTTCCCCGAAAGCTTGACGACCATGTCGTCCTCCGGTGAAACGAACTCGACCAGGACCGGTGTGTCGAAGCTGCGAAGCCAGGCCACAACTCCCTGGGGAGGGATGCTCGCCGAGTAGATGAGGTGGTGGATCAACCCATAGGCGATCACGAGGTCGGGGCGGGCCCGTTCCACGATTCCCGGACGCTCGCCACCGGCCCAACCCTGGGCCGGCGAGGGGTTGCCCAGGTCGGTGAGGATGACGGACAGGCTTTGGCCGACGCTGCGGCGATAGAGGTCGTCGAGGACCGGCTCGTCGCTGTCGAGGGCGATTGCCTGAGCTCCTGTCTTGGCGGCGATGGCCGAGAAGTGGCCGTCGTTGGCACCGAGGTCGAGGACACGCTTCGAACTCAGTCGATCGAGTGCGGATTGGAGGAACTCGCTCTTGGTGTCTCGATCCCGGGAGACGTGGGTGCACGAGCCGTAGTCGGACCATCCGTCGACACCGTGTTCCCAGACGAGAGAGGTCACCAAAGAGCGAAGCTTCTTGACATTGGCGAGGATCAAATCCGAGCTGAATCCCGCCGACTTGAGATCCTCCCTAACGGCGCGGTCGGACATCCGCGATTCCATTCGGGCCTGGAGGCGCACGTGAAGGAGGGCGCCCATATTGAATCGCTTCCGGCGACCGAGGAGCCTCGCCATGTCGGAAGGAGTGAGACCTTCGAGATCACCGCGGAGCCAGGGCTGGAACGGGACCCCGACCCAGGCCCGCAACATGAGTGGGAAGAGGTACTGCCGGGTGAACTGCCGATATCCGATCCACGGCTCTCCCTTTCGGTACGCCTCGAAAGAGCCGATGTCGATGAAGATCGGCCGGCCGTCGACGAATTGGATGTTGTAAGGGGTGCTGTCCTTGACGGTCAATCCAACGCCGAGCGCTTCTTCGAGAAGGTCGAGTTGAAGGAGCGCCGCGTCCTTGAGCATCGAGAACGTCCACTCATAGGGGTAGCTGACAAGCGGGAGGCGGGGATGCTCGAGGGCGCCCGCGCTTCCGGCGGGCGGGTCTACCTCTACCGCGGCGATGACTCTGCCATCGGATACGGCCTTGGTGAAGAACTCGGTCGCGGCAAGGGCGCGCCAGCCTTTGAGGCCGCGTTCGTCCAGGAGACGCAGAACCTTCTCACCGTCGAGGACGACCCGTGAGGCCGGGTCGCGGAACGACCCTGGATCGGGCGCTATCACGACTGGGTCAGGATTCGGCTGGAAGGGCGCTGTCTTCGGCCGCGTCCACTTCGCTTTCGACAGTGTCGGCCTCGACGAGACCGCGGTTGGCGATCCTCATTCGCATCGCCTTGTAAGCGACCCCGATTCCTGCCAAACCGCCGATCACGGCCTGAAGGAGCAGACTCCCGGAGCCTGCGTCCAGATATCCAAAGATCATGTTTTTGCTCCTCCCGAGAGCATCGGCACATAAGGCGCCGAACTTCATTGTCGTCCAACCCGACAGTGAAGCAAACCCCAGGCCCTAACCGCGTGATCAGGGCCCGAATCGGTGTCGGGCCACAATCGCACCACCCGGGGTGAGGAGGAGTGCCATGTCACCGCGGTTGTTCCACACCGGGCCCTCGCCCGGCTCCCATCCCGGATCGTCACTTGCGATGTCGAGCCCGGATCCAGGCCCGATTGTCGAGCCTTCAGGGAATTGGAAGCGATGCGCCGATGACTCATCCCGGAGCACCCAATCCGAGAGGTCCGTCTCCAGCTCACCGTTGTTGAGGATCGTCACGCGTTCGAGGTCGAGCACATCCGCGTCGTCACCGGGAGGGTTTACCCCCGACGCCACGATGGCAAGATCTGCGTTCGGAGGGGCGCCCCCGCACGCCGCCGGGGACCAGAGCCCGATCCCGTCGCTGTGTGCCGCCTCCTCCGCCGCCAACAGCGCTGTTCCCCGGGTCTCTCCCTCATCAGGCGTGGTGGCGATTGCAAGTCCCGACTCCACCAGTGTCAGGTTGACGAAGGTGTCTCCGGCAAATGTGTAGGCCAGGGTCCGTCCGAATTGGTCGAGGCCGTAGGGCTCGAGAGTGACGTTTCCCGACTGGAGAGTGAGTTCGAGACCCGCTGCTGCCTCATCGTGGAAGCACTCGTCGCGCTCGGGCGCGTTGACGCCGAGCAATCTGACGGTCACCTCACCAACTTCAGTCGCGAGGTCAAAGGTGTCGCCATCTGCGATGGCCACCACCTCACCGGAAGCCAACTCGTTCGGCGTCGTGGACTCGCTCTGTTGCTGGGTGGCCAGGGGCTCGGATGGCCCGGAGCATGCGACTAGTACCGCTGCTGTGACCACGGCGAGCCGGACAGGCCGGATCAGGAGGATCCGCGAAGACGCTTCAACTCCTGACGCTCGGCGAGTCGCTTGCGCCTCCGACGGCGATAGAGAAGGCCGAATAACTCGACGAACAGCACCACCACCGCGACGGTGATCAGGATCACCAACGACAACGGGTACTCGCCACTCAGCCACAGAAACTCCACCGGCACCGGATCCGTGTTCTGTACAGCGAACACAACCACGAGTGCAAGGCCGATGAGGATGACCACGGCACCCCAGGCCACCCCTGAACCTTGATGGGTTACTTCGGCACCGTGCGTGCTTTCCTCAGAGGGCTCGATGGGGCTCAGCGATTCGTCGGTCATGGGGCCAAGGCTACGTGGTCGCCTCCGTGACCCGAAGCGAATCCCGGTTGCTGCGTGCTTGGTCGATGTCGACGGTCATGAAGAGCAGCCCGCCCACTATGAAAAACAGCGCAATCGACAGGATCGCCCATCGGGCCGATCCGGTGGACTGACGGACAAACAGGAAGATCCACGGTCCCCAGATCGCGCTGAACTTCGAGAACACTGAGAAGAACCCGAAGAACTCGGCCGACTGTTCCTCCGGGATCATCGAGCCATAGAGGCTGCGGGACAGCGCCTGGGTTCCCCCGAGGACGAACCCGATGAGAATCGCCAACAGGAGGAAGGGTGCGGCCGCCCCAACCGGGAGGAAGAACGCTGCAACGGTCACCAACGCCCAGACCGCGATGCTGGTGAACAGTGCCCTCTTGGTGCCCGCCCGGCTTGCATAGCGACCGAAGCCCATCGCTCCGAAGAACGCCACGAACTGGACGAGCAACACGGCGACGATCACGATCGTGATCCCCAGTTCGAGAGTCTCGGTGGCGTAGATCGAAGCCATCGCGATGGTGGTTTGCACCCCGTCGTTGAAGAGGATGAAGGCCAGCAGGAAGACAAGGAGTGGTCGATTGTGAATGACCAGGCGCGTGGTCTTGACCGTTCGAGAGAAGCCGATCCGTATGTAGTCGATCCAGCCGAGCCTGGGGCTCCCCGGCAGGATTGATGACTGCCCGGTCTCTGGGATCCCACGGAACGATTTCAGGGCGAAGACGAGCCACCACACCCCGACCGATCCGATGGCGATCCTCGTGGCGAGCTCCATATCGATTGGGATCACCCCCGCATCGGCCCCTTGGATCAGGACCAGGGACAAGAGGAGGTGGATGCCACCGCCCAGATAGCCCCAGGCAAATCCCCTCGAGCTGACCATGTCGATGGTGTCGTCGGTGGTGAGGTCCGGCAGAAGCCCGTCGTAGAACACATTGGCACCGACAAACCCCACATCCGCGAGAAGGAAGAGCCCCATCGTCAGGAGTACGTCGCCAGTGGTGACGAAGAACAGCAAACAGGTCACGAGGGCTCCCCAGATCGCAAAGACCATCAGGAATCGCCTTTTCGCAGCCGAGAAGTCGGCAATAGAGCCGAGAATCGGTGTCGCCAGGAACATGATCAGCGGCCCGAACCCGACCGTGGCCGCCCACAGGTCCTGACCCGTCCAAATCCTCCCCAAGAACTCGACCCCGTCGTCACCGACCATTCCGGAGGCGAAATAGGCGGGGAGGACGGCTGCCAGGATCGTCGTGGCGTATGCCGAGTTGGCCCAGTCGTAGGTGATCCAACTGCGGATCGAGCGTGGATCGTTCTTGACGCTGCCGGTCACAATTGGGGGAACCTAGACATAACCTGTCGCTTTATGCGCCGAATGCTGATTTGCTCGTTGCTCGTCATTTCTGCCTGCACCGGGGTCGGAGGAGTCACGACCACTGCCTCTTCGGGAAGCAGCACCTCAACGAGCTCGACCACCCCGACTACCGCTCCGACAACGACCAGCACCACGACTCCGGCCGCCACTGTCACCACGATCAAGCCACTGCAATCACTTGCGTATCGAGAAGTTGCGGTGATGCCTTTCGCCGTTCAAATCACGGCCCGCCCCGGGGACGAGACCGCCTACATCATCACCAAAGGCGGGCAGGTGTGGGCCATGATCGAGGGCCAGGTCCGGTCTGAGCCGGTGCTCGACATCTCGGAGCGGGTGCTCAGCCAGGGTGAGCAAGGAATGCTGTCTATTGCCCTCCACCCAACCGACCCCAATCGCTTCTATCTCCACTACTCGGACCCTCAGGGGGACACCGTCGTCTCCGAGTTCACCTTCGTCTCACCGCTCGAGGCCGATCCGGCGAGTGAGCGGGTGCTGCTCCAGGTCGATCAGCCGGCCCCGAACCACAACGGGGGGATGCTCCAGTTCACTCCTGAAGGGACCCTTCTGCTCGGACTCGGTGATGGCGGCGGGTCAGACGATCGGTTCGACAACGGGCAGAACCCTGACACCTTGCTCGCCGGTCTGGTCGAGCTGAATGTCGAAGGCGATCCCAGCCCGACCAAGTACGCGACAGGGCTTCGCAATCCGTGGCGGTTCTGGATCGACGAAGGCCTGATTTACGTCGGCGACGTCGGACAGGACATCTTCGAGGAGATCGACGTTGCTCCCCTGGGGCCCGGGCTCAACTACGGCTGGTCGATTGCGGAGGGCCTCCACTGCTTTCGGGCTGAGGAATGTGACACGACTGGTCAGGTAATCCCCGTGATCGAGGTCCGTCACGACGACGGCGGAGCCTGCTCGATCGCCGGCGGTGTGGTCTACCGGGGGAGCCTGATTCCTGAGTTGGATGGGGTTTACCTCTACTCCGACTATTGCGGTGGTTGGCTGCGGTCGTTTCGATATGCCGATGGCGTCGCAGCCGAGCAGACCGATTGGACCGACCAGGTCGGAACGCTGGACACCGTCACCTCATTTGGTGTGGATGGCGGCGGTGAGGTCTATGTGACCACCATCCAGGGGCTGTTTGCACTCGTCCCCGTCCGCTGAGAGTTACTGAATAGGCTCTCATTGAGTCATGGCCACCCTGTTCACGAAGATCATCGAAGGCGAGATCCCGGCAACCTTTGTCTGGAGGGACGACCGGGCGGTTGGGTTCATGTCGATCAACCCGCTGCGGCCGGGTCACACTCTGGTTGTCCCCCGCGACGAGACCGACCACTGGATCGATTGCGAGCCCGCGTTGCGTGAGCACCTCTTCGATGTGGCTCGTGAGATCGGCCAGGCTCAGCAGAAGGTGTACCGCCCGGAGCGGATCGGGTTGGTGATCGCGGGTCTCGAAGTTCCGCACCTTCATCTGCATGTGGTGCCCATCAACAGTGCGGCAGATCTCGACTTCTCGAATGCGGCGTCCTCCGTGGATCGCGAGGACCTCGAGGAGGCGGCGTCATCGATTCGCTACATCCTCCGCTCGATGGGATCGACAGGAGTCGCCGACTAGGTGGAGGTGCTTTTCGGGGGGATCAGCTCTCTCCTCTACGGCGTCGCCGACTTTCTCGGCGGTGAGGGCGCAAAGCGAGTCTCCGCGGCCTCGGTCGTGCTGTGGGCGGGGACTCTGAGTTTTCCGGTCCTATTGGTCGTGGCTTTGGTGTTCGGTGGCGAGGCAGTCGGACAGGACTATCTCCTGGGTGCCCTGGCCGGGGTCATGGGAGGGCTGGGACTGATCATCCTGTTTGCCGGGCTCAGTCGGGGGCATGCGGCGGCGGTTGCCCCTGTGGCGGCTGCGGTGGGGGCAGTGGTGCCCGTGGTCGCAGCCCTGATTGAAGGTGAAAGCCCATCGACCCTGTCATGGCTCGGGGTCGTCATCGCGGTGCCCGCGATCATGCTCTGCGCTTGGGTCGTGGATAGGGGAGATGTCCCGGGTGGCGGCTGGCTCTTTGGCCTTGCCGCCGGCCTCGGATTTGGTGGGTTCTCGGTTCTCATCAGGCTCACCTCAGAGAGCTCCAACCTCCTGCCGCTGATCGCGTCTCGGGCCGCAACTGTCATGGTCCCCTTGGCTCTCGCCGGTCTCGGGGTGTGGCAGGTGGATCGATTCAATCGCACCCCGCGCTCTCTGATCGGGGCCAACGCTTTGCTCGATGTGAGTGGCAACGTTGCCCTCCTCTTTGCATTGCGCGCCGGATCTCTCGCGTCTGGTGCTGTAGCGGCGTCGTTCTACCCGGCAATCACCGTGATCATGGCTCGGTTCATCAACGACGAGCACTTGAGCAAGAGACAAATCCTGGGCCTGGTACTCGCCGTTATCTCGATGGCGGCCATCGCCTTGGGCTAGCGCCGATCAGCCCTTCACAACGAGCCAGGTCCCAACGATGACAAGGCCGATCCCGAGCGAGCGAGCAAGATCGATGGGGCGCGCCTCTGCAAACAAACCGAAATGCTCGATCGCGGCCCCCATGATCAGAGTCGCCGCGGTGAACAGGGTCAGCCCGGCGCCGAGCCCAAGATTGTCAACGGTGATCCCGAGTGCGGCGACGATCACCAATCCCATGAGACCAGCGGTGAACACCCACCAGGGCAGTGCTTTCACCTCACCCAGTTGCCCGCGACCGAATGCCAGCATCAAGAGGCCGATAGCGAGCCCCCCGCCTCCATAGGTGATAAACGTGGAAGTGAGAGTTCCCACCCTTTGCTCCATCACCCCGAGGAATTGTGACTGCAGTGCGCCTGCGAGCCCACCAAGGACTCCGACCAGCACGACGACGAAGAAGCTCATTGCCTAAGAGTGGTCGCCCAAGCTCTCGTATTCGCGGATCGTTGCTTCCAGATAGTCGATCGCATGGTCGTAACCGGCTTGCGCTTGATTGGTTGTGTACGAGACGACCCGGGCCAGCCAAAGGCGAAATGCGAGTGATTCCCAGGCCCTATCACCCAAACGGAAGCCGGAGAGCAGGAACTGCAACGTCTCCGACCAGGCAGGTGCATCCATGAAGGCGACGTCCGCCCGCTCGATGGCGGGGTTGAGCCCATCCCTGATCCCCCTGGGGAGACCAGCGGTAAGCGCTACCTCCTCGTCCGTCCAACCGCTCGAGAGCAGGGGCAGGGTCGAATCGAGGTCGTAGGCCACTGTGCGCTTGAGGTCATCGGGCACCGGTGCCGGTGGATCGCTTCCGTGTCGGGCGCTGGGATCGGGCCCCTGAAGACCGGCCAACCCGGCGAGGGCATCGAGGCACTCGACCACCATCGAGCGCAGCTCCTCGAGAGACCCATAGAGGGTGTGCCGCTTGCCATCAGCCACCAGGTGCTCGTAGAGCCCGATGCCGAGCGTCGAAGTCACGAATGTGATCACCGTGTCGATGCCCCAATCCGAGCGGGAAGTCACCATGTCTGAGTCGGCAAGGGCTTCCAAGGCAGCCCGGCTCAGAAGCACCTCGCCCCCCAAAGGCTGATTGAGGCGGGGGAGGAAGGTGCCAGGAAAGAGCAGGGCAAACCCCGGCCTTGTGACCATCCAGGTGATCATGGCGTCGGTTGCCGCCCTCGGAAACCGGTGGCGAATCACCCCGTATCCGCGATCCGCGGCCTGCTCCGCGCCATCGATCCAGCTGGCGTCGAAGTTGGTGATGTCGGCGTCGTAGAAGTGGACTCGTTCACGACCTTGACCGGCGGCGAGGCGGATGGCCGTGTTCATCGCATCGCCCTTTCCAGGCCGATAGACGCCGATTCGCTCCTGATGAACGACTTGGACCGGCTTGCCCATGTCGGCCCCGATCGCCGCGGCCCCGGCTTCTACGATCCGGGTGAGGGGACCTTCCTCGGAGGCAACCGCCCAGACCTCATCGATCCGGGGATGGGACGCCGCCTCCCCGAGGTTGGCGATTACCAGCCTCGGATCCTCGTCCTTGAACGGGAACACCGCCAGACTCACCGAAACCACCATAGGAGACCGATTCCTGTCCCATGGTGGGTCTACGCTCGCTGGAAATGGAAGAAATGGTGGGCCGGGTCCTCGGGACGGTCGATGCGACCCCGCTCGACTTCTGGGTGGGTGTCGCCGAGGGCGAATACCTGGAACTCGATGATGTGGTGGCTCTCGAACGGGTGCTACCCACGGGCGAGCTGGTCAAGATCTTCGGCACGGTCAGCCAGGTCCGTGCCCGCTACGAGGGGGCACGTTTCGACTCCGATGTGTTCCTGATCGAGGACGGAGTGCTTCCTGCCGAGGTCATGGAGGCGGCGCAGGTAACTGTCACCAGGGTCGAGCCTGAGATCTTCGTGCCACCCCGCCCTGGGCAACCTGTTCGTCGAGCACAGGGGCAGGAGCGAGACCAGGCCCTTTTCTTCGATCGCATGGACCGGAAGTTTCCTGTCGGTGCGTCACGCAATGGCGAACCGCTCTACGCCAACTTCGAGTTCCTCAATGGGCAAAGGGGAGCCCATGTCAACATCTCGGGGGTGTCGGGGGTGGCCACCAAGACCAGTTACGCCACGTTCCTGCTCCACTCGTTGTTCACCTCGGATGTGCTGGGGACGGCGGCGGTCAACACCAAGGCATTGATCTTCAACGTGAAGGGCGAAGACCTGCTCCACATCGATCGTCCCAACGTCAGCCTCGATGACGATGCCAGACGGCGCTACAAGGACCTTGGCCTCCCGGCACGGCCGTTCAACTCGGTCGGGCTGTTCGCCCCGCCGAGGGCGGGATCCGGCAGTGCGGTTGCCGAAGTGAGCTCCCGCTCCGACATCACTTCCTTCTTCTGGACTCTCTCCGAGTTCTGCCACCAGGACTTGATGGTCTTTCTCTTCGCAGACGCCGAAGACGAACGGGCGCAGTACACGATGGTGGTGTACAACGTCATGGCCCAACTGAGGCACTCCGAGGAAGGCGACGGTGGATCGGTCCGGATCGAAGGCGAAACGGTGCGCACCTTCCGCGAACTCGTCGACCTCATCACCAGAAAGGTGCAGCAGGACGACTCGAACAGCGACTGGGCCGGGCCCCACATCGGGCAAGGAACGGTCAACGCTTTCGTGCGGCGACTTCAGGGCTCGGTGCGCCACGTTGAGCGTCTGATTCGGGGGGACATCCCCAATCCGGCGCGTCACAGCATCGATGTCCAGGGCAATCAGGTAACCGTTGTCGATCTCCACAACTTGAACGACCGGGCGAAGCGGTTCGTCGTGGGGGTCACGGTGAGGCGCGCCTTCGAGGACAAAGAGGACGCCGGACAGTCCGAGGAGTTGTTGTTCCTGGTCCTGGACGAATTGAACAAATACGCGCCGAGGGAGGGCTTCAGCCCGATAAAAGAGGTGCTTCTCGATGTGGCCGAACGAGGGAGATCACTGGGGGTGATCCTGATCGGTGCTCAGCAGACAGCCTCCGAAGTCGAGCGTCGGATCATTGCCAACTCCTCGATCCGGATCGTCGGCCGATTGGACTCTGCCGAGTCGTCACGGGAGGAATATGGCTTCCTCCCCGCTGCGCAGCGGCAAAGAGCCACCATCCTCAAGCCGGGCACCATGCTCCTCGCTCAGCCGGAGCTTCCGGTGCCGCTGGTTCTCGAATTTCCCTTTCCCGCCTGGGCGACCAGAGCTTCCGAGGCGGGGGCCATGCCGATATCGGGTGATGAGCCGGCCGACCCGTTCCAGGACCTCTAGGAGTCCCGGAATCTGTCCCACCCCGGTCCTACGATCGGATTGATGACGGTGAATCAGGTCAAGTGAGACTGCTCCACACCTCCGATTGGCACGTGGGCAGGAAGATGCGCGGGCGGTCCCGCTCTGGCGAGCACCGGGCAGTGCTCGCCGAGATCGCAGCGATCGCCGATGACCGCAAGGTCGATGCCACCCTGGTCGCCGGCGACTTGTTCGATATCTCTTCCCCGTCGCCGGAGGATGAGGCGATCGTTTACCGGGCCCTGCTCGACCTGGCTGAGGTCGGGCCGGTGCTCGTGGTCGGTGGAAATCACGACAATGCCGCTCGCCTCGACGCCATCAAACCGTTGCTCGATCTGGGCCGAATCCTGGTTGTGCCTCGGCCCGCCCCACCGGGCGATGGCGGAGTTGCCACACTCGAATCGCTTGGGCTCCGCGCCGCTTTCATCCCGTTCGTATCGCAGCGGGGGATCATCAAGGCGGAGCAGATCATGGATCTCGATCCTGACCAGCACGTTCAGACCTACGAGCAACGGCTGAGGAGGATCATCGAAGCCCTCACCGCGGACATGGGCATGGACACAGTCAACATCGCTATCGGACATGCGTTTGTGTATGGCGCCACCACCGGCGGAGGCGAGCGCGAGTCCCACATCCTGGGATACGACATCCCGCCGCTGGCGTTCCCAGGTCATCTCTCCTATGTGGCTCTCGGGCACCTACATAGGCAGCAGAGGATTCCTGCTCCGGCACCGATCTGGTACAGCGGATCGCCGATCCAGCTCGACTTCGGCGAGGTTGGTGACCAAAAGGGCGTGCTCATCGTCGAGGCGGAAGCGGGCAAGCCGGCTTCGGTCGAACAGGTGCCAATCGAAGGCGGCACCAGATTGGTCCAACTTGCAGGAACCTTGGAGCAGGTCATTGCCATGGCGCCTGACGTGGAGGGCGCCTATGTCAAGGTTGTGCTTGACGAGAAGACGCGGGCCGGGCTCAACGAAGAGGTTCGTGCCGCGATCCCGGGGGCAGTGGACGTGATCATTGCCCGAGCCGAAGATGGTCGGCCCGCGGAACGGGTGACCAGAGCGGGTCGATCCCCCGTCGATCTGTTCGCCACCTACTTGGAGCACAAAGGAGTCGACGATCCTGCGGTGCTCGACCTTTTCCGCGAGCTCGAGGAAGAGGCGGTTCCGCTTTGAGGCCGCGACGGCTGGTCCTGGATGGCTTTTTGGCCTACCGGCAACGGGTCGAGATCGACTTCACAGATGCTGACCTCTTCGTTCTCTCCGGCCCTACCGGAGCGGGCAAGTCGAGCGTGATCGACGGGATGATCTTTGCCCTCTACGGGACCATTCCCCGGCTCGGTCACAAGGGGGCGGTCGCCCCGGTGATTTCGGCCCAGGCCGATCTGGCACGGGTGTCGTTCGAGTTCTCCGTAGGCGACGACACCTACCTGGCGGCACGTCTCGTGAAACGCAGCAACGCCGGGGCGACCACCCCCGAGGCCACTCTGGAGAGAGTCGGTGGCGAGGTCCTCGCTCGCGGCGCCGACGAGGTCACGAGCCGCGTCATCGAGCTCCTCGGGCTCACTTACGAACAGTTCACCAAGGCTGTGGTGCTGCCTCAGGGAGCTTTCGCCGATTTCCTGACCGACAAGCCGAGTGAGCGCCAGGCCTTGCTCCGGGCGCTGCTCGACATCGGCTTGTTCGAGAAGGTGATGCAGCTGGCCAAT
>DATDJH010000277.1:0-7566 GCA_036520635.1 Acidimicrobiia bacterium | reverse complement strand
TCCGGGGTGAAGCCGGAGGTCCCGACCACGGCCGCCAGGCCGTTGGCTTGCCAGTGACCGAGGTTTTCTAAGACGACATCGTTGTGTGCGGTCTCCACGACGACATCACCGGTCATGGCGTCGTGATCCCCGCTCACTGTCGTGCCGTACATTGTCTGGCCGGCCCGTTTTGGATTGAAAAGGCCGGTCAACTCGAGATCGTCCGCGGCGACCACGGCGTCTGCGATTGCGGTCGCCAGCTTTCCTCCGGCACCCGAGATAACCACTTGGATCATGGAATCACGTTAGGTCGCGTGAAGCAGTCCCAACGTCGAGAGACTCTTCAACAGAGTGCCTGGCATTGAGCGGCCACCATCGGGCGGCGGCGGCGATGGCACCGAGGCTGACTATCAGTGACGCCAGGGCTTCCCCCCAAACGATGGTGTCCGAGCTGCACGAGCTCGCGATCGGGCCATCGGGCCCCGAGCTCCCGGTCCCCGAAGAAACTGACGTGTCGGACCCAAGGCGCCAGCCGGACCGATATCCCTGCTCTGCCGGATCGACCTGCACAACGGTGCCATCGGCCAGCGTCTCTGTGCAGACCGGGTCGAGGTGGACGAAGAGGACGAGGACGGCAAGGGCGGCCGTCATGCCCAGCGCCACGCCGGACCACCACTGCCCTCTCGAAATCTCGACCTTCACCGGTCGACTCGTCCAGGCATACATCCAGATCAACGAAGTCACGAAGGCGACGGGGAGCAGCACGATGCTGATGATCCCGGTTATCAACGAGGCAAGGGCGGCAGCTGGGAGCAAACCGGGTCGCCTATCGAGCGACAGCCAGGCCAACGAGGGGCCAATGGCTGCGCTGGCGGCGAGGGCAATCGACCCCAGGACCTCCCCAGACTCGGTCCCGGTGTTGACGAGTCGGATGACAAGGACGGCGAGTGTCATCCCATATCCGAGAACGACTCCGATCAGCACCCAGCGTCGGTTTCTCCGGATGTCTCGATACAGGGTCATTGCGTCACCTTCCACAGAGGGGTTGGAACCAGTTCGTGAAGTCAAGGGCGAGCACATTGACGACGTCAGGGGCGGCCTCCTCGATGAAGGCAACGATCTCCTTGGTCGGCCCGGTGACCACCAGGGAAGCCACCTGTGGGTCGCCCAGCTCGACCAGGACTGATTCTGCTTCCTCCGCTGTGACGTCGATCCCGTCGAGAAGCTCCGGGTGGTCGATCAAGTTGCGCACGGCCCGGAGGGTTTCAGCCAGTGCGTCATCGATCGAAGCCTGCTCGCCTGACCAGCTACCACTGCCACCGCCGCTCGCCCCTATGGCTCCCGAAACCTCGATCGATGGAGTACCGCATGTCCCGTACCCGAGGACACCGGTGGACGACAGCCCCGAGCCGTCACCAACCTCGAATCCAGCCCAGACCACGCGCACATCGGCGTCGCTCTCGAGCAGTTCGTTTGCCTGGCCCATCGTGAGGGGTGTCTCGAATCCCAACGCCACCGTGGCGACCGTCCCGTCGTCGACGGCCTCCAGTTGATCCTGACCCCCGATTGCCTCGTCGTAGACGAATAGGAACGGAAACAAGCTCCCACCGCTGGCGTCTCCAAAAGCGAGGGGCCCAATCATGGACTCGAGGCTGCCGAGCTCTTGGGTCGACGTCCCCACTGGCATCGCCATGGTCACTTCGGAGGTTCGCGAAAGGAAATGGGTCTGATAGCCGTACTCCGTCAGGGTCGCGCCTGGATTGAGCATGACGGCCAGATCGGCGGTGGCGACGGTGGCTGCCTCGGCCCGGCCGCCTCGATTGATTATCAATGGGTGAATCAAGGTCAACGAAACAAGCCAAGCCACCAGAATCACCGCGATGAAGAGGAGGACGACATCGACCGCCACCCGAAACATCGAGCGGCGAACCGCACGACGCATGTCACGTGGTGTCCACGCGGTCGGGTCGATTCCGCCCAGGTCGAGCGGAGCCACACCTTCCAGAATGGCCCGGCATTCGTCGCAGGTAGCCAGATGGGCATCGACCTCCCGGCGCGTCGCTCGGTCGAGCGTCTCGTCGACATAGCCCTCGAGCAGGTCCTGAATCTCCTCGTGTGTCATCGAGCGTCCCGTTCGTATGCGATCCGAAATCCTTGTCGCGCCCTATGGACCAACACCCGGGATGCCCCTTCAGAGATCCCGAGAGTCGCGGCCAATTCGGGACCGCTCAGCCCGATCCGGTCAGACAGGATCAACGCGGTGCGCTGGCGCTCCGGGAGAGCTCCGAGCGCGCGTTCGATAGCATCCTGCTCCACCGGGTCGCGCTCGGGCGGACCGGGAACTTCCACCTGCTCGGCAGATGTCGGACGGCTTCCCTGTCGGCGCAGGTTGTCCAGAAAGACCGTACGGGCTATCGAGAACAGCCAGGCCTTAGGGCTGCCACCCCGATACCCACCCAGTGCCCGCGTCGCCCTGATGAAGGTGTCTTGCATCAGATCCTCCGCCAGGCTGCGGTCACGGCATAGCGACACGAGATAGGAATAGACCTGACCAGCGTGCTGCCGGTAGAAGGTCTCGATGTCGTTGTTCTCGACCACACCGGTTTCCGTGTTTCTGTTGGTCCAGAGGCCATGTCATCGACAGGACGCAACCTGGACACAGATTGTTACGGGCGGTTCACCACTTTGTCCCCGAGATGATCACGATAGGTCGAGGCTCATCCACAGCGAGTCCTCCTCGACGAACCCGTGTCGTTCGTAGAAGCGCCGGGCGGCCTCATTCGCCTTCTCCGTCTCCAGGGTGAGCCTGGGAACGGCCCGTGCCTTCAGATCGTCGAGAATCGCCGCTAGCAAAGAGGTTCCGACACCGGAGCCCCGATCCCGGATGTAGATCTCATCTATCAGCGCATCACGCCCGCCCGACTCGAGGCTGTAGCCCCAGGTGACGATGGCGTAGCCGAGAGCCCAGCCCTCCTCCTCCACCAGGTGGACGACACCGTGCTGATCGGAGGCAAGCAGCGGGACGAGGGCCGGTTTCACCCGACCGGCGTCAAAGACGTGCCCGTCGAGAACGCAGAACTCTTTGGAAAGCTCCAGGACGACGTCCAGATCGCCAGGGACAGCCCGACGTATCAAGCGCCTGCCAGCGACTCCGAGAGCGATTCCTCGAACACCTGGAGAGTGGTTGCCACGTCTTCTTCGGTATGGGCGGCGCAGACAAACCACGGTTCGAGTCCATCGGGGCAGGGCATGACGCCCTTTCGGATCATGCGGAACATGACATCGTCATATCGCGCATCGTCGTGCTTGCCGGTGTCCCGGAACTCGATGAGATCACCCTCACCGAGGAAAACCGAGAACATCGCAGGATCGCCGATCGTCTTCCCCTCGACCCCCTGGTCGGCGAGGATCTTCTCCAGCCCCTCCATCAAGGCCTGGCCCGTCTTCTGCACCCGGGCCAGGGGCTCACCGGTGCGGAGCAGGTCGAGGGTCGCGCCAGCCGCCGCCGAGGCAATCCCTCCGCCTGAATAGGTCCCAGCCTGAGCGATGCCGCCCTTTCTCCAGCCTTCGGCTACCCAGTCCTTGAACGCGATCGCCGCCACCGGGAACCCGTTGCCCAAAGCCTTGGCGTAGGTGCCCATGTCGGGGGTGACCCCAAAACGCTCATTGGCGCCTCCCAGCGCAACCCGGAACCCGGTCTTCACTTCGTCGAAGATGAGCACCGTCCTGTATTCGTCGCAGATCCGGCGCAAACCCTCGAGAAACCCGGGCTCAGGGAGTATTCCGAAGGCATTGCCGAGCATCGGCTCCACAATCACGGCTGCGATCCGGCCGCCTTCGTCGCGAAAAGCTCGCTCCACTAGTTCGAGGTCGTTGAAAGGAAGGGTCCGTATGTAGGAGCGGATCGACTCGGGGATCCCGGAGCTCGATTGGATCGGGATCGGCTTGAGTCGGGATCCGAGCCCACCCACTGCGACGCCGGCCGTCGAGAACAGGACGTAGTCGTGCATCCCGTGGTACTGGCCCTCGAACTTGATGACCGTGTCGCGCCCGGTCACCCCGCGCGCCAACCGGATCGCATGCATGGTCGCCTCGGTGCCGGTGTTGGTGAACCGCATGAAGTCTGGCCAGCCGAGGGTGTCGACCACCTTTTCCGCCGCTTCGATCTCGCGACGTTGGGTCATGGCGAAGCTGGTTGCCTCCCCGGCGGCCTCTGCGACCGCGGCCGCGACCGAAGGCTCACCGTGACCGAGGATGATCGGCCCGAAGCCGCACTGGTAGTCGATATAGCGCTTGCCGTCCATGTCGAACACATAGCCGGCCTCCCCATGGTCGATGACCATGGTGTCTTCGTCGCCCCAATATCGAAACTGGCTAGAGACGCCGTTGACAAGGACTTTCGAAGCTCGCTGGTACCACTGTCTGGTCTTGTCTCCCTGGAGACTCATATCTCTCACTCCTCTCCCGGCATCGTACTGAACAGTCGTTTAACCCGGGGGATGACGGGAAACTAGCCTTGGTGCATGGCGACCGATCTCAAGCTCTTCATCGCCGGCGAGTGGACCGAAGGCACAGGTAATGACCACTACGAGGTGAGGTCCCCGTCCACCGGCGAGCACATTTACAACGTTCCCAAGGCGTCCCCGGCTGATATCGACCGTGCGGTCAAGGCGGCCCGCGAAGCGACGGACGAGATGCGGCAGTGGACCGCTTTCGAGCGGGCCGATCTCTGCCTTCGAATCTACGACCTCTGGAAAACACGTGTGAACGAGGTGGCCCGGATCCTCTCCACGGAGCAAGGCAAGCCTTACGAAGCGGAGGCACTCGACGACATCGCCGAGTCCGGCGACTACTTCCAGATCGCAGCCGAAGACGTGAAGCGGCTCAAAGGGGAGCTGATCCCAACCACCAGCCGCCATCGCCGCATGTTCACGATGCGCAAACCGGTCGGGGTCTGGGTGGCAATCACCCCATGGAACTTCCCGGTGATGATCCCTATGGAGTACGTGGGACCGGGGCTGGCCACGGGCAACGCGGTGATCGTCAAACCCCCCGAGTTCACCTCCTGGGCGCTACTCGAGATGGCAAAGGTGTTCGAGGAGGCCGGCGCCCCGAAGGGTGCGGTCTCGGTGATTCCCGGTGCGGGGGACATCGGAACCGCTTTGGTCACCCACGATGGTGTCGACGCGGTTGGGTTCACCGGATCGTCCGCCACCGGCAAGAAGATCGTCGCCGCCATGGGGCTGAAGCGCTCGATCATGGAAATGTCAGGCAACGGGCCGACCATCGTTACCGCCGACGCCGACATCTCGAAGGCTGCTCAGGCCGCGGTTTACGGCGCCTATTACAACGCGGGTCAGGTCTGCGTGGCCACGGAGCGGGTCATCGTGGTGGACGAGGTTCACGACGAGTTCGTGGAGGAAGCGCTCAAAGCGGCACAAGTGGTGAGTCTCGGAGACCCCTTCGACGAGTCGACGAACATGGGCCCACTGAACAACGAGCCCACCGCGGCCAAGATGGACCGTCACATCGCCGACGCGGTAAATCATGGAGCCGAACTGCTGATGGGAGGCGGTCGGGCCGCCGGCTTCCCCACCGATCTCTACTACCAGTTCACGATGCTGGACCGGGTCAGCGAGGAATCCGAGGTCTCACAGGAGGAGTCCTTCGGGCCGGTACTCCCGATTCTCAGTGCCAAAGATGATGAGGATGCCGTTGGCGTCGCCAATCGGACCCATCTCGGACTGCAGGCAGCAGTGTTCACCAACGATCTGAGCAAGGCGTTTTGGTACGCCGATCGGATCCGCTCGGGCACCGTGATCGTCAACGACTCAACCGACTTCTGGGAGACCTTCCAGCCGTTCGGAGGCGCCGCCGGGACCGACACCGGGTGGGGCCGACAGCGGATCGACGAGTTCACCGATCTGCAAACGGTGGTGTTCGTGTTGAAAGAGGAATGACGCGCAGGAGCAGCCCCCTCCGGCCCTTCGGGCCACCTCCCCCAACGTCGCTCCGCTCCTGGGGGAGGAAACGGTTTCTCCCCCCCGCGAACGGAGTGAGCGGTGGGGGGAGTACCGGCGAAGCCGGGGAGGGGGGCTACCCGCCACGCGTCGGAGCTTGGGGCCCCTACTCCCCCATGCTCATCGTCATCCCGACGAAACCCCCACTGAAGGCGCCGAGCAGGACACCGGGCATGATCGCGGTAGCGAAGCATTCCCAGAAGTCGAGACCGGTGATCAGCCAAACGGCGATGGTCAAACCGACGATCCCCACCGGCACCCCGATCATCGCTCCCCTGGCGATCGCCTGGCCGGACGGCTCCGACGAGGTGTCGTGATCTTCCATCACCGAATCTTGCCAGAACTCAAGTGACGATTGTCGGCTCGGCCCTGACCACCCGGTCCGCGGTCAGGTGCATCCTCCGGACCGCGATCACGAACGGAAGGCTGAGGACGTAGATCCCTCCGGCGACGATGTAGCCGACTCCGAGCGAGTACACGTCGGCGACCTTCCCCAGTGCCGGCTGGGTGACCACCCCACCGGCGCTCCCCGTCAGCGAGACGAACGAGAGCACGGTGGCCCGTTGCTCCGATGGGATGCAGTCATTGAGCAGAGCTTGCTGCAACGGGCTGGCCAGAGCACCTACCAACGACATGATGGTGAGGAGGACGATGGCTACCCAGAACCCGATCGGGATCTCCAGCCATTCGGCGAGACCGGCACCGACCAGTGCCAGTGAGGCGACCATCACCTGGCCGACAAGCACGCTCGTCCTGGTGGCGAAGATCCTCCGCACCCATCTCACCGAAGACCCGCCGATGATCTGGGCCAGGGCGAACACCGCGGCGGCAATGCCGGAGAGGAAGGTGGCGTTGGGATCGCCGAACAACTGGAGGAGGTAGGGCTGGAACGCATAGAAGGCCCAGATCCCCACCCCGCTGGTGAAAGGCGCCGCCAGTAGGAACATTCGCACCGGTGGATTCCCGAACCCATGTTGCACCGAATTGCGGAGGATGCCAGCGACCTGAGGTCTGATCGCAACCCCGCGCTTGGGTTCGAAGCCAAGATCCTTCATCCACAACCAAGCCGCCACCACCACTGCCAGCAGCAGGAACGACCTGGCCAGATAGGGGATGGCAAGACTGATCTGGCCCAGAAATCCACCGGCAATGGTCCCCACCAGCGTCGCCGCCCCACCCGCGGCCTGGCCCTTTCCGAAGACGGTCTCCACCGATCCTTCGAAGCCGGTCGCCCGCAACGCATCGACGAGCCAGGCTTCGGTTGCTCCCGAGAAGAAGGTGAAACCGAGGCCGATCAGCGCGGAGACCAGGATCCACCACCAGATTCCCGCCTCTACGTACCAGAGGCCGAGGTAGGCGAGAGTGGTCACCAGGAGCGTGCCCGCGCCCAGCATGAAGGAAAGCCTCCTCCCGAAGGCGTCAGCGATCACCCCGGTTGGGATCTCGAAGATCATCATCCCCGCGGTAAAGGCCGCGTTGGCGACGAAGGCCTGGGTGAGGGAAAGCCCGGCGTCGAGGAGGAAGAGGGTGTTGACCCCCCAAATCAATGAGGCAGCCAGGGTTTGGA
>DATDJH010000276.1:0-5583 GCA_036520635.1 Acidimicrobiia bacterium | reverse complement strand
GCCACCTGCCAGCCGGACAGATAGATCGCCTTCAGCCCGGCCTTCACCATCTGGGTCGCCTGCCCACCGCTGATCGCCCCCAGGGCACTCACATAATCCTCCGTCGTGAGCAACTCCCACAGGTGCTGCGACATCCGAATCGCCAGCGTGTGCTGTTCGCGAATACTCCCCCGCAGCCTCACCACCTCTTCGGCGGTGTAGTCCCGGAGGATCCCGTCCCAGCGTGGATTGTTCCTCCAATCGTCGGCCAGACGGTTGGCCTCATTGGTGTAAGTGGTCATGTCTTCTCCCTAATCGATGTGCTCATATGCGGGGAGGGTCAGGAACTCGACGAACTCCTCCCCTGCCGCTACCTCTTCGAATATCTGACGGGCCAGGTGCGCGGTGTCTCCGAATCGGCCCTCGCTCTGGAGGAGTGCTTCCACCTCATCGGCGATCGACTTCACCATGGCCCCGGTTACCGGATTCCCCCCGTCGGTGTGAACCCGATGCCTGATCCACTGCCAGATCTGGGATCGTGAGATCTCGGCAGTGGCGACGTCTTCCATCAGATTGTCGATACCGGCCGCCCCCACCCCGGAGAGCCACGACGCCAAGTAGCGGATGCCGACCGAGATGTTTGCCCTGACACCCTCATCGGTGACCTCGCCGGGAAAGTCCAGGTCGAGCAGATCTGCTGCGGAGACGGTGACGTCGTCGCGGGCCCGGCCCACCTGATTCGGGCGATCCCCGAGCACCGAGTCGAACTCCTGCATCGCCACAGGGACCAGGTCAGGATGGGCGACCCAGGTGCCGTCACAGCCGGCGGCCGCCTCGCGCGCCTTGTCGGCCGTGACTCTGGCGATAGCTGTCTCGGTGACCTCGGGATCCCTGCGATTGGGGATGAAAGCGGCCATGCCCCCGATGGCATGGGCCCCTCGGCGATGACAGGTCTTGACCATCAACTCGGTGTAGGCCCGCATGAAAGGCACCGTCATCGTCACCTGAGCCCGGTCGGGAAGGACGAACCCCGGGTCGTCGCGGAACTTCTTGATCATCGAGAAGATGTAGTCCCAACGGCCCGCGTTGAGCCCGGTGATGTGGTCACGAAGCTCGTGGAGGATCTCGTCCATCTCGAAGGCAGCGAGGATGGTTTCGATGAGGACCGTGACACGGATGGTGCCCTGGGGGATGTCGAGACGGTCCTGGGCCCAGACGAAAACGTCGTTCCAGAGGCGAGCCTCCATGTGGGACTCCAGCTTGGGCAGATACAGATAGGGGCCGGTTCCGGCTGCGATGGCAGCCCGGCCCCCATGAAAGAGGTAGAGGCCGAAGTCGAACAATGAAGCCGACATGGCGTGCCCGTCGACGAGGAAGTGCTTCTCGACGAGATGCCATCCCCGGGGACGCACAAACAGAACCGCGACCTGGTCCGCGAGGGCATAGGCCTTTTCCGCGGTCTCATGGTGCAGTGTTCGGCGATAGGCGTCGACGAGATTGGCCTGGCCCTCGAGAAGATTGAGCCAGGTCGGCGTGGTGGCGTCTTCGAAATCGGCCATGAACACCCGGGCCCCGGAGTTGAGGGCATTGATCATCATCCGGGCGTCGACCGGACCGGTGATCTCGACCCGGCGATCCTCGAGGTCGGCGGGGACCGGGGCAATCACCCAGTCCGACTCCCTGATGGCTCTCGTCGAATCGAGGAAGTGGGGACGGAGCCCACGGTCGAGCCCCTCCTGGACGCCGGCACGGGCATCGAGGATCTGAGCACGCCGCTCCCGGAACGCCCGTTCTAAGTCGCTGAGGAAGGCGACGGCGTCGGCAGTCAGCAAAGTCTGCTCCAACCGTTCCTTCATCGTTTCTGTCATAAGAGTGGAGTGTCTTTCGTTGAGGACTAGAATTGGACGCAAGTCACAGTATAAGAACTGTCCATCTTTCGGAGATAGACAACATGAGCGAAACCCAACAACTCGACCCTCTGGTCCTGGGAAGACGTCTTCGCCATCACCGCAAGCTGCGTGGGATGACCCTCGACCAGTTGGGGGCGGCGGTCGGCAAGCCAGCGCCCTATCTATCGCTGCTCGAAAACGGCAAGAAGCAGCCTCGGGTCAATCTGGTGCTCGATCTGGCGACCGCGCTCGAGGTCGACGTCGCCGATCTTCTTGACCCGAGACCTCCCAACCACCGTGATGCCCTCGAGATCTCGCTCCTCAAATCCCAGGAGTCGGCCTTTTTCGAAGCCCTCAACCTCCCATCGGTGCGACCCACCTCGAGGATGGACACCGAGACATTGACTCATTTGGTGGGCCTCCACGAAGCGCTTCGTCAGCGCTCCGGATTGGGCACTGCCGGATCTGAAGATGTCCGCCGCGCCAATGGCGAGGTTCATCAATGGCTGACCGAAGAGAGCGGATATCTAGAAGGAGTCGAACGAGTCGCCGGTGAAGCCCTGGAAACCAGTGGGTACTCGGGCGAGGGCCCGTTCTCCTCGCGCAATCTCCTGGATCTGGCCAAGCACGCCGGATTCGAGATTCACTCGATCGACGACATGCCGGTGTTTGCTCGATCGGTCATCGACCTCGACCTACGACGTGTCTACATCGCGCAACGAGACGAGCTGCGCACCCGGCAAGCTCGCAAGGCAGTGCTCCAGACCCTGGCCGGGTTCCTCCTCGGTCACGAGACCGACCCCGACCTGGACACCTTCCTCCGGCAGCGAGTCGAGACGGCATACTTCGCCGCTGCAGTGCTGGCTCCCGAAGGAGCCGTGGTCCCCCGGCTGATCGAGGCCAAGGACCGACACGACCTCGATGTCGAGGACGTCAAGGAGCTGTTCTACGTTTCCTACGAGATGGCCGCCTGGAGAATGGCCAATCTCGCCAGCCGCCACCTGAGCTTCCCAACTCATCTCATCGTCAGTGATCCGATGGGGAACGTGATCAAGGGCTACGCCAACGACGGGGTTCCCGTGCCCCGCGACGACCATGGCGGGATCGAGACCCAGCGTCTCTGCAAGCGGTGGGGGACGCGGATGACTTTCGAGTCCCACGAGCGTTTCGGCACCCATCACCAGTACACCGACACCCCGGAGGGGACCTTCTTCTGCACCACCCACGTCGAAGCGGGTCGGGATCCCTCTCTGGCAGTGACCCTTGGCGTCAGATTCGCTGACGCCCACTGGTTCCGTGGGCGGGAGACGACAACCCGGGAGACTTCGACCTGCCCCGACCCTTCTTGTTGCCGGATGCCGTCGGAGGAACTCAGCAAGAAATGGTCGAACAAGGTGATCGTCTCCGCTCGCTCCCAGAACCGGATCCTTGGTCTCCTCGCCCCGGATCCTTATCCGGAATTGGACATGCCCGAGGTTCTGGGCCTCGTCGAGGCTCACTCTGACGATTGATTCCGCGACCGACTGACCCCTAACGGGTGTCGTTGACGAACTCGCGGAGATCCGCGGCCAGTCGCTCCAGTGAGGGCTTGTGGACGTACATCATGTGCCCCGCGTCGTAGTACTCCATCCGGACGTTCTTGCGCACCGACTCATCGAGCCCCATGTGGCTGAACGTGTACTCGGTTGCGAAGTGGGGGGTGGCCAGGTCGTAGTAGCCGTTGGCGACGAAGACCAGAGTCTTCGGAGAGCGGACCATCACCTCTCGCAGCTGGTCCGAAGTGTTGACGTAGTGGCCCTTGAAGTCCTCGTAGTCCCACGCCTCATGGACCTTCATCGACAACGATTTGTAGAAGGAGTCGTTGTCGTATCCGAGGTCTGTTCGGAGGTAGTGATTGAGGGTGGAGGTGAACAAACCCATCATCTGATCACCACTCGGATCGTTCTCGAGGTTGTCCCCGTCGGCGAAGCGGTCGATCCCCGTGTAGCGGGAGTCGAGACGCCCAACGGTTCTGCGCTGATCGCGCAACAGCTCCTTGCAGAAGCGATTGATATGGATCCGGAGGTCGTAGCGGTCGAGATAGGTCTCGGACAGCCCGGTGTACTCGCTGAGCTTGGTCAGAACCTCGGTCCGCTTCTCCGAGTCGAGTTGGTCCCCGTAGGCGAGGGCCGTCCAATACCGCCCCAGGGCAAACTCCTCCACTTCGTCCAGAAGCTCGCGGAGCGGCCGATTCTGATGGCTCTCCGAGAGCCGGCCGTGATACCACGCAGTCGCGGCGTAGGTGGGGAGGTGGAGGGGGAAGGGGAGCTCGTTCCCGGGATGGAAGACCCGGGTGCCCTCCTCGGAGGCAATGGTCTGAAAGCTCAGCGCCACAGAGATGAGGATGATCCCGTTCAGCTCCACGCCCTGGTTGCTGAACAACTCCTTGGCAATGGCCGCGCCCCGGGTGGTCCCGTAACTCTCTCCCGCCAGATACTTGGGCGAAGCCCAACGCCCATGGCGATTGAGATAGGAGACGATGAACTCGGTGAAGGCCTCGATGTCCCGGGCGAAGTGGTGGTAGTCCTTCTCTTTCTCCTTGGGCTCCGCCGTGCTGAACCCGGTCCCGATGGCATCGACGAGGACCACATCGGCCACGTCGAGGATCGAATATTCGTTCTCGATCAGTCGACCCGGGATCCGAACCGAGAAGCCTTCTTCGTCCAGCTCCACCCTCTTGGGCCCGAAGAGCCCGAGATGGAGCCATACCGTCGACGATCCCGGCCCGCCATTGAAAGCGAACATGATCGGGCGGACTGCGGGATCCGCACCGTCCTCGGTGTAGGACACAGAGAAGAAGGCGGCCCGTCGGTCGTCGGCAGTGCCGACCCCGATGGTGGCTGCGGTGGCCGTATAGGCGACTTCGCGACCGCCGAAGGTCCCCCGGTACTGCTTGGCGACCGACTTCTCCTCGACCTCAGGAGTCAGCGGTTTCTCTGTGGCGGCCTCGACCTTGGCCTCGTCAGCCAACGGCTGCTTCCCGTCCGTCGGTAGCGATCCAATCTTCGAGGTCAACACCGAGTCCGTCGGCCACCCGGTTGATGTAGTTGAAATATGCGACCACCTGGACGGCGCTGGAGATAGCAACGTCATCGAACCCGTGAGAGCGGAGAGTCTCGATCTCGGCCGGCCCCACCGTGGAATTGGCCCAGGTGAGCTTCTCGGCGAAGGCGACCAGCGCCCGGTCGGCCTCGTTCATGTCGGCTGACTTCCAGTCCTCCATGATCTGGTCCACCAGCAGCTGGTCTTCGACCTCATCGCGGTAGTCGTGCCAGTGAGCGATGGTGCAGTAGCGGGTGGAGTTGGCGCTTGAGGTAACCGCTGCGAGGAGTTCGCGCTGGGCCCGGCTGAGAGGGGAGGGCCCGAACATCACTTCCTTATAGAGGCGCATCGACTCCCGCAAGACCGCCGGCAGTTGGCTTTGCACCGAGACGATGTTCCAAATGCGACCGGCGCGGCCGATGGCGGCGTCGTATTCCTCTTTGGCGACACCAGTCGCTTCGTCGTAAGGCGTTACTTCTACGTACGCCATGACTCAGCCGGCCAGGAATAGGGCCGGCTCCTCCAGGTTCTCACGCAGCATTGCCATGAATCTCCTTCCCAATCCACCGTCGATCACACGATGATCGTATGACAGCGACAGCGGCATGACGGGGGCGATCGCCAGCTCCCCATC
>DATDJH010000275.1:0-2873 GCA_036520635.1 Acidimicrobiia bacterium | reverse complement strand
TCGGCGGGGAAGATCACCCTGCGGATGTCGGTCGGGATCCACAGTGGTGAGTTCGACTTCTTCCTCGTAGGCGACTCGCACCGCGAGCTGATCGTTGCCGGTCCCGCCGCCACCCGCACCGTGGAGATGGAATCGGCCGCCAGCGCGGGACAGATCCTGCTCAGCCCCGAAACAGCCGCCGCAATCCCCGCCTTCAATCGAGGACGGGCCATCGGCCCCGGAATGCTGCTCAAAGGAAGCTGCGAGGCCCCGGTCACCGAATATCGGACCGCAACCTCGCCAACCGAGGATCTGGCGCAATTCGTCCCCGTCGCCCTCTGCCAGCTTCTTCTCGGCGGCGAGGTCCAACCCGAGCACCGCCCGGCAACGGTCGCCTTCCTCCACTTCCATGACATCGACACTCTGATCGAGAGTGGTGGGTGCGACGACGCCGCCCAACGGCTCGACGCATTGGTCCGCTCGGTCCAGGAGGCTGTCGACCAGCGGGGGGTCACCTTCCTCGGAACCGACATCTCGGCCGACGGCGGAAAGATCATCCTCACCGCCGGGGTGCCTTCCACCACCGGCAACGACGAGGAGCAGATGCTGCTCGCCTTACGCCAGGTGGTCTCGGGGAGCCCCGCCCTTCCCGTCTCGATAGGGGTGAACTGGGGACCGGTTTTCTCCGGCGAGATCGGCACCCCTTACCGCCGGACCTACACGGTCATGGGGGACACGGTGAACCTCGCCGCCCGGCTGATGGCAAAGGCTCCCGCCGGGGAGATCTACGCCACCTCCGGAGTGTTGGAAGGCTCGCGGACCACCTTCGAGACCACCGAGCTCGAGCCATTCATGGTCAAAGGAAAGAAGCTCCCGGTCGAGGCGGTTTCAGTGGGTGACCCGATGGGGAGCCGGGGAGCACAGGGCGGCGCCGGGATTCCTCTGATCGGTCGTGACGACGAGCTGAATCGGATCTCTGCCGCCTGGGAGAAAGCACGAGGTGGGAGCGGGCAGATGGTGGAGATCTCGGCCGAGGCCGGGATGGGGAAGAGCCGTCTTCTCGAGGAATTCCTGGCGACCAGCCAGCCGGATTCGGTGGTGACGGCCGAATGCCGTCTCTATCAGGCGGCCACCGCCTATTTCCCTTTCCGGGCGCTTCTCAGAGGACTATGGGCCCTCGAGGAGCTGGACATCCAGGAGTACGAGATGGCGCTGTTCAACCTGGTCAAGAGCAAGGCTCCCCAGCTCGCACCCTGGCTATCGCTCATCGGCCTTCCCCTCGGTCTGGAGATCCGGGAGTCGACCGAAGTCAAACAGTTGGAAGACCAGTTCCGCCCAGCCCGGACTCTCGCCGCGGTCTCTGAGCTGCTGGTGGCGACCGTCACCAGTCCCACAGTGTTCATCATCGAGGACACCCACTGGATGGACGAGCCCTCACGTGACCTGCTCGCCGGACTGCTCTCCGAACTGGGCCACCGCCCCTGGATGATCATCCTCACCCGACGCCCCGGCGATGACGGCTTCGTCGCACCCTACGAGTCCGAGGTCACCACGATCCCGCTCCAGCCCCTGGGCCTCGATCAGGCCAAGGACCTCATCTATCGCGCCACCGAGGATTCACCCCTGCCACCACAACAGGTAGAGAGGTTGGCCCGGCAAGCCCAGGGTCGACCCCTCTTCTTGGTCGAGCTGCTCCAGACGTTACGGAGCAGCGGATCGCTCGAGGAGATCCCCCAATCGGTGGAGGCGATGATCGCCGCCCGCATCGACACCCTGCCCCTCGCCGACCGCAACATCCTGCGTCGGGTGTCGGTTCTCGGCGCAGGCTTCAACCTCGAACACACGGCATCAGTCCTCGACCAGGACGAGACGGATCCCGGCTGGCAGACGAGGACCGTTCGAAGGCTCTCCGACTTCCTGACCCTCGACCGGGTCGGCTGGGTCCAGTTCAACCACGCCTTGATTCGTGATGTGGCCTACGCCGGTCTCCCCTTCCGCACCCGCCAGGACCTCCACGCCCGGGTCGGCGACTCGATCTTCGCCGCCTGCGACGGTCGGCCCGAGGAGTTCGCCGAACTTCTCTCCTTGCACTACTTCTACGCGGGAAGGTGGAGCCGCTCGTGGCTCTTCTCCCAAATGGCGGGCGACCGGGCCAAGGAGATCTACGCCAATCACGAGGCGGCGGCGTTCTATGAGCGCGCACTTCAGTCCGCAAACCGCCTCGACTGGGTGGAACCACCCGATCGGGCGCGGGTGCTCACCGACCTCGCCAGGGTCCAGTACGAGGCTGGCCTCTATGAGGAGGCGATGATCGCCCTGCGCCAGGCGATTCGACTGCTTTCCGACGATCCGGTCGCCCGAGCTGATCGACGACTCGATTTAGCCCGGAGCTATCAAAGAATGGGTGCGCTTTCACAAGCCCTGCGCGAGACCGCCCTCGGTTTGAAGCTGGTTGAGCAAAGTGATCTTCCCGAAGCGAGAAGGGCTACTGCGCGCCTCCGCGCTCTTAGGACGGGTCTTCTATCCGATCAGTTCCGACCCCGGATGGCCCTGAAGGTCGGCCTCCAGGCCGTCGAGGAGGCGGAAGCCATCGGAGAGATGGATGCACTGGCCCGGGCCTACACCAAAATCGACGAGGCCTACCAGATCCTTGGTCAGCGGGACCAGGCCATCCACGAAGAGAGGGCGTTGGAGATCTTCGAGGAGTTGGGCGATCTCCCTGGGATCCTGCTGCTCGCGATAAATCTCGGTGTTCAGGCCTACGCCGACGGACGTTGGGACCATGCCATCGCCATGTACTCCAAGGCCCAGGAAGTGAGTCGTCGGAGTGGGAACATTTCTGCCGAGGGTGCGGCGACGGCCAATCTCGGAGAAGTCCTGATCAGCCAGGGGCG
>DATDJH010000274.1:0-5474 GCA_036520635.1 Acidimicrobiia bacterium | reverse complement strand
TCTCCAGCCTCGATCACGGTCTTGCCTGCTGACTCGGCATACGCCCGTGCCCGCGCCGATACCTCAGGAGCGGTCATGACCGTGGTCACCAGTTCCACGAGTGTCATCACCGGAACCGGGTTGAAGAAATGAAGCCCGACCACATGATCGGGTCGGCTGGTGACCGAGGCGAGTCGGGTGATCGGGATCGACGAGGTGTTGGATGCCAGGATCGCATTCGGGTCGGTGACGATGGCGTCGAGATCGGAGAAAAGCTGCTTCTTCAGTGCCTCGTCCTCGGTCGCCGCCTCGATGACCAGTTGACGGTCGGCCTGGTCTGTCAGGTCCGTCGACACCCTGATGTTGGCCAGGGCCTGGTCGCGTAGGGAGACCTCGAGCTTGCCCCGTTCCACCGCTTTGGCCAGAGAGGACTCGACCCGGGCTTGGGCACCTTCAGCGGCGCCGGCATCGATTTCGTGAATCACCACCTGGGCGCCAGACCTGGCGAAGACCTCGGCGATCCCCGAGCCCATCAAACCTCCACCGACGACGCCAACACGTTCTGGACTCATCGAGTGGATGGTAGGAGAGCGGTTGGGTCGCCTACTCTCAGGGCTTCGATGTCATACGACCACAAGCAAATCGAGGCCAAGTGGCAGGAGCGTTGGGAGTCCGAAAAGGTCTTTCGGGCGGCGGATGATCCCTCGCGGCCCAAGTTCTACAACCTCTGCATGTACCCCTATCCATCGGGGGCCCTCCACCAGGGCCACGTTCGCAATTACACGTTCGGCGACCTGCTCACCAGGTACAAGACAATGCGCGGATACAACGTGCTATCTCCCATGGGATGGGACAGCTTCGGCCTGCCAGCGGAGAATGCTGCGATCGAGACCGGCGTCCACCCCAGGGAGAACACCGAGGCGCAAATCACCACGATGACCCGGCAGATCAAGCAACTCGGCGCGATGTACGACTGGGACCGGGAGCTGGCTTCGCATCATCCCGACTACTACCGATGGAATCAGTGGTTGTTCCTGCAGCTCTGGGATCGGGGTTTGGCCTACAAGAAGGAGGCACCGGTCAACTGGTGCCCGAAGGACCAGACCGTTCTCGCCAACGAGCAAGTTGTCGACGGAGCGTGTGAGCGTTGCGGGACGGTGGTGGAGCGCAAGAACCTGGCGCAGTGGTTCTTCAAGATCACCGACTACGTCGAACGCCTCCTCGCCGACCTCGACCTGTTGGACGAGTGGCCCGATCGGGTGCGGACCATGCAACGGAATTGGATCGGGCGCTCCGAGGGCGCCAGCTTCACCATCCCGGTCGCCGGTTCCGATGCTTCATTCGAAGTGTTCACCACTCGGCCGGACACGATTTTCGGAATGACTTTCTGCGTGCTTGCCCCAGAGCATCCTCTCGTCGCCGACCTCATCGCCGGTTCCGAGCATGAGGGCGAGGCGCGTGCCTACATCTCTCAGGCGTCTCGTGCCTCCGAGATCGAGCGCATGTCAGAGGGCGAGAAGACGGGAGTGCCCACCGGGGCCCAGGCCATCAACCCGGTCAATGGGAAAGAGGTCCCGATCTATATCGCCGACTACGTGCTGATGGGATATGGGACCGGGGCGATCATGGCGGTCCCCGGCCAGGATCAGCGTGACTGGGACTTCGCCACCCGATACGGGTTGGAGATCATCCGCACCGTTCAACCTCCGGACGATTGGGATGGTGAGGCGTTTGTCGGAGACGGGCTGACCGTCAACTCGGAGTTCCTGGACGGTCTCGACCAGGCCGCCGCCAAGTTGCGCATCACCGACTGGCTGGAAGAGAAAGGGATCGGGAAGCGCACGGTTCAGTATCGCCTCCGGGACTGGCTCATTTCTCGACAGCGGTACTGGGGGAGCCCAATACCGATCGTCAGCTGCCCCACCTGTGGCCTGGTACCTGTGCCGGAGGATCAACTGCCGGTGCTGCTGCCCGACGTCCAGGACTATGCGCCCAAAGGGCAGTCGCCGCTGGCCGGAGTCGAAGACTGGGTGGCGACAACCTGCCCGTCCTGCGGTGGCGACGCCCGACGGGAGACCGACACGATGGACACCTTCGTGGACTCGTCGTGGTACTTCTTCCGCTTCACCGACCCTCACAACGATCACATCGCTTTCGAGCCGGAGAAGGCCCGGTATTGGATGGCTGTCGACCAGTACATAGGGGGTGTCGAGCACGCCATTCTCCACCTGCTCTATGCCCGATTCATCACCAAATTCCTGAGTGACATCGGGTACAGCGCGGTGAGCGAGCCGTTTGCACGGCTGTTCACGCAGGGGATGATCACGTTGGGCGGCTCCAAGATGTCGAAGTCGAAGGGCAACGTGGTCGATCCGCTCGACCTATTCGCCTCTCATGGCGCCGACGCGCTCCGCCTCTATCACCTGTTCATTGGCCCGCCCACCGACGACGCGGCTTGGGATACGAATGGCGTCGAAGGGACATGGCGATTCCTCGACCGGTTCTGGCGGCTGGTGACAGAGACCGATCGGTTCGAGAACGCTTCCACCAACCGAGAGCTCCTCGCGCAGGCGCACCGTGCGGTCAAGAAGGTGACCGAGGACATCGAGCGATTCGTCTTCAACACCGCGATCCCCCCCTTGATGACCCTCGTCAACTCCCTAGCTGAGGCGGTGCGGACGGGCATCGACCGGGAGACGTTTGATGAGGTTGTGGAGCTGCTGATCAAGTTGCTCGCCCCCATGGCGCCTCACATCAGCCACGAGCTGTGGGAGTGCACCGGGCACCGAACCATGCTGGCAGTCGAACCATGGCCCGAATGGGACGGGGGCCTTGTCGCTCAGGCGACAGTCGTCATGGTTGTCCAGGTGAACGGCAAGGTTCGAGACAGGGTCGAAGTCCCGGCCGACATCGCCCCTGAAGAGGCGGAGCGGATCGCTCTTGGGTTGGAAAAGGTTCAGGGCTGGATCGACGGCGCCAGTGTCCAGAAGGTGGTTGCAAGGCCGCCGAACTTGATCAACCTCGTGGTGGGATGAACGCTGCAGAAGCTCTCGACGCCTCAGGGCTGGACATCACCAAGCTCGCGGACTTCATCCGCCCCGTGCGACCAGAGCAGGTCACCCTTCGGGCCGCCTCGTCTGTGATGCGAGGGGTATGGGGCAGGGGCATCCAAGCGATGACATTGGGCAACACGGTCTATATCCACCCCGCTGTGCTTGCTGGGCCGGCGAGGGCATTGGGCTTATTGGTCATCCATGAGCTCGTCCATGTGCGGCAATGGCGAAAGCGAGGGGTGTTCAGCTTCCTTGGAACCTATGGGAGTGACTATCTGAAAGGGCGTCGTCAGAAGCTGGGCCATCGTGGCGCCTACCGGCAGATCGAGTTCGAAACGGAGGCGCGAGACGTTGCCTCCAGATTCGACGACTAGGGAACGACCACCCCGGTGAGATCGATTTCCGGCGCCGGGAACTGGCAATTCAGGCGTTCCAAAGTGTCGATGAGGATGTGCGAAACCACCAGGTTTCGATACCACTTTCTATTGGCGGGCACCACGTACCAGGGTGCGTTGTCGGTCGAAGTCCGACCCAGCGCCTCCTCATAGGCGGCCTGGAACTTCGGCCACAACTCCCGGTCGTCGAGGTCACCCTGGCGAAACTTCCAACGTTTGCTCGGATCATCGATCCGGGCCTGCAATCGAAGTCGCTGTTCGTCGGGTGAGATGTGGAGGAACAGTTTCACGATGGTGGTGCCTTCATCGCTCAGCAGCCGCTCGAAGTCGTTGATGTGTTGGTAGCGCCGTTGCCAACGCTCCTCCGGGACCAGGTCCCTCACCCTGACCACGAGGACGTCCTCATAGTGGGAACGGTTGAAGATGGTTATGAAGCCGTTGCGGGGGACATGAGGGTGGACTCGCCAGAGGTAGTCGTGGGCCAACTCCAGCTCAGTCGGCTGCCCAAAGCTCGCCACTTGGACGCCCTGAGGGTTGGCCCCCTTGAAGACATGGCGGATCGTGCCATCTTTGCCTCCGGTGTCCATCGCTTGCAGCACTACCAAGAGACGATTTCTGGACTCAGCCCAAAGCCGGTCTTGAAGCTCGGCGAGCTGATGCCGCAGCTTCGGTAGAGCGGCTTCGCCCTCCGACTTACCACCTTCAAAACCGACCTTCGAGTCGGGGTCATGGTCGGAGAACCTGACCTCAGACCCGGCCGGCACCCGAAATCGTTTGGGATCGAGCATGGCCGGACCCTAGCCGGGGGCCTTCCGGCGCTTCCCGGGGACTGGTATGTAGATCCAGGGGTGGTGACCGTTTGGGTCTTGCGGGCGGCAACACGAAATGGGGAGTCGGGCTTTGCCTGGTCGCGATCGTGATCGGCGCCGGGCTCGGTCTGGGAAGCGGGACGCCGGCTGGGCTGGAGGCCTCAGCTGAGACCCCGTCGTCGACTGAGCCCGAACAAGCCGCCTCGATATCGGTCCATGTCTCGGGTTGGGTGGTCCGTCCCGGAGTGGTGGAGATTCCCGAAGGGTCGATCGTTGCCGACGCGGTCGGCGCGGCCGGCGGTGCCCGCAGTGGCGCCCTTCTCGATGCCATCAACCTCGCAGCTCCGGTCCTGGCCGGGGACCAGGTGGTTGTCCCCGGGCCCGACGACGAGGTGTTCGGGTCTCCGCCTCGAGGGGAGGATGGCCACATCTCGCTGAACCGGGCCGACGCAACTCAGCTTCAGGACCTCCCTGGTGTCGGCCCGGTCCTTGCCGAGCGGATCGTCGCTTACCGCGAGGCCAACGGGCCATTTCAGACCGTTGAGGACCTGCTCGACGTGCCCGGCATCGGCGAGGCCAAGCTGGCCGCGATGAGGGACCTGATATCGGTCCCTTGAGACTGGACCATCCCTCATTGCCTCCGGTGGTCTCGAGGGCGTGGGTGACAGGGGCCTTGGCCGTTTGGCTCGCCGTGCTTGCGAGTGTGAGGGGTCGGCTCGGACTGGCCTTTGTGGCGCTCTTGGTGCTTGTTGCAGTCCGTCGGAGTCTGGTGATCTCGGCGGCGATCACGCTGGCCGCGGTGTCAGCCTTGCTAGCGGCCACTCCGCTGCTCCCGCTGGCTGCCGGCCCATATCGAGCGAATCTCACCATGGCCAGCGACATCGTCGACGGTCGCTATGGCCCGTGGGCATTCGCCGAAACCGGACAAGGCTTGGTGTTGCTCGATCTGTCAGAGCGAGGGCCCGCACAGGCGAGCGACCTGGTCTCGGTGGTCGGAGTGAGCAATGGCTTGCCGGGCCTGGCTCGAGGGCAGCCCTATCGCAGCACCATCAGAGTTTCGGCGCTCGATGTCGTCGGCGTCTCCCCCTCGCCGACCGTGAGGCTGGGGCAGGGTTTACGGGATCGGGTGATGGATCGCCTGGAGCCTCTCGATGACTCCCGGGCCCTCCTCGCAGGTTTCCTGATTGGCGAGACGAGTGGGCTCGACGACATCGATGTCATGGCGATGCGTCGCGCCG
>DATDJH010000273.1:0-2011 GCA_036520635.1 Acidimicrobiia bacterium | reverse complement strand
GAGGACGATCTCGTCCGCCCCTTGCGCCTCATAGGTCGCGGCGTTCTCCACGGGGTCGCCCGCATCTCGGAGCTCTTGAAACCGAACCCCTTTGACCACCCGCCCGTCCTTGATGTCGAGACACGGGATCACCCTGGCCGCCAGCGTCACGAGTCCCTCCACACCCAGCGCCGCAAGAGGTTCGAGCCCCACACTCCCGAGAGCTCGGGATGGAACTGGCAGGCCAGCACCGAACCTCGCTCCATTGCGGACACAAAACTCCCTCCATATTCGGTGGTGGCCCCGGACCACCCCTCCGGGAGCCGCGGGACCATGTAGGAGTTGGCGAAGTAGGCCCAACCCTGTTCCAGCCAGTTCGAACCATCCGGTTCCACCCTGTTCCAACCGAGTTGGGGAACCTTGACATCGCCGGTGAACCGGGTCACCGACTGTTGCACGACGCCCAGACCCACCGAATCGGGGCTCTCATCGCTAGCCCCACATAGGAGTTGCATCCCAAGGCAGATCGCAAGGGTCGGCTGGTCGTTTTCGATGCGCGACGTCATGGCCTCCCTCATTCCGAGCTGGTCGATGCGGTCGATGGCGGGGCCAAAGGCACCAACGCCGGGGAGGACGACTCGATCCGCTTCATCGACCATCTGTGAGTCGGCGGCGAGCACCGGTTCGACGTCGAGTCTTTGGAAAGCCGCGATCACAGAAGCCGTATTCGCCGTGCCGGTAGGCACGATCACCACCTGTCTCAAGTCAAAGACCCCTTGGTGCTCGGGACCTGGTCACCGGAGACAGCCACCGCATCGCGCAGGGCGAGGGCCACTGCCTTGAAGGCGGATTCCGCTTTGTGGTGGTCGTTGTCACCGCGAATCACGTCGACATGAAGCGCCATCCGGGCCTCCATGGCCAGCGTTCGGAAGAAGTGGGTGAGGTTCTCGGAGGCGACGTCGTTGATGGTGTCGCGGGACAATGACAGATTGATCTCCGGCCATGGTCGTCCCGACAGGTCGACCACGGCCCTCGTCAGCGACTCGTCGAGAGGGGCGTACGAGTAACCGAATCGGGTGATCCCCGAGCGGTCGCCGAGAGCCTCGTTGAGTGCTCGCCCGAGCACGATGGCGCAATCCTCGACCGTGTGGTGGTCGTCGACTTCAGTGTCACCGGTTGCGAGCAGGGTCAGGTCGATGCGGCTGTGCCTGGCCAGCGCGGTGAGCATGTGGTCCAGGAAGCCGAGCCCCGTCTTGACGTCTGAGGTGCCGACTCCGCCCAGGTCCAGGCGGCACTCGACATTGGTTTCCGACGTCGCCCGGGTGATCTCTGATTTTCGTGTCATGGCAGCAGTGCCTCCAGTTGGTTGGTGTTTTCGAGGATGCGGGCCGCATTCCTCAGGCTGAGACGGGACCGTTTTGGATCGTCGCCGGGGGCGATGACGCCGATCGGAATCACTCCGGCCGCTCGGGCGGCAGTGAGGTCATCGGGCGTGTCGCCGAGCATCCAGGCTCGCCGAACCCCGAGCAGTTGCAGGGCCAAGCTCACCGGCGCCGGATCGGGTTTTAGAGGTGCATCGTCCCGGGTCACCAACGCGGACACTTGTCGCGCGAGATCGAAGCGATCGAGGAACTCCTCGGCGTCGGCACGGGGCCGGCCGGTGACGACCGCCAGGGGGCGGGAGGAGGCCCATCGCGCCCAGGTAGTGCCATCCACAATCGGCGACTCGTGGGTCTTGAGCCCTGGTTTGCTGTTTGAGCCCTGATACAGGCTCTCGTAGCGGTCGGTCACCACGTCCAGGGCGACATCGGTCCCCTTCTCCCGGCAGAGGCCTTGGGTGAGAAGCCAATCGTCGTTGCTGTTGCCGTTGGCCTTGGCACGCTCGATATCGGTGACATCGATCTCGATTCCGAAGCTGCGCCCGGTCTCGATGATGGCTGTGCTCTGTGACCGGCTGACATCGGCCAAAACCCCATCCAAGTCGAAGACAATGGCCTCGGGCGCAAGCGCGGTCTGCAGCGTTTCGACCAGG
>DATDJH010000272.1:0-7250 GCA_036520635.1 Acidimicrobiia bacterium | reverse complement strand
ATGGACCCTTTGGTACCGGAGCCGCCTGCGCGCCGGGACAACATCATCTCGGTGAGCTCCGACGGCAATTACGAGGAATTCAACCTGGACAACCCTCCACAGGAGGAATCTCCACCCCGGAACAAAGGCACATCGGATCGTGGCGAGGTTTCCTGTCCTTCATGTTCGGCGTCCAATCCGGCGTCGAACCGTCACTGTCAGGAATGCGGAGCAAGGCTGCGCCAGGGCCCCTTGCCCACGGCTCCCCGTCCTGCGGTTCAGGCCACCGCCGGCGTGCGAGCCGCGCTGGCAATCAGTGCTCTCCTCTTCGCAGTCGTCGTGATCGCGGTCCTTTTCAACGTTTTCAGCGGTGAGGACACTCCATCATCGACCACCCTCACCCCTTCCAGTTCCACCGCGCCGACCTCTCAGGAGCTGGCACCGATCGAGCCCATCTCTGTCGTATGCGATCCCCCAGGCATCGGCTCCTTTGTCTGTGACAACCTGATCTCAGGATCGGACGCGGAATATCAGATCACCGTCGAGGAACTGGCCGAGGGTGAGAACGTGGTGATCCGGCTCACCTTCCGCGAGCCAATGAGCGTGACCCGCATCGACTGGTCCAACATCGACGACCCGACCCGCTTCAAGCAGAACTATCGGGCCCACGGCATCGTGGTCAACGCCCAGGACGCCTTGACCACAATCCCATTCCAGCTGGAAGACACCCCGGGCACGATCCCGATCGAGTATTCCGCGATCGACACCAACTGGATCGAGATCACGATCGAGAGCACGTACACGGCGGAAGTCACCGAAGGCAACGTGTTCACCGAATTGGCGATCCAGGAAATCACTGTGATCGGCCGACCCTCAACCACCGAGGGATAGCCTCAGGCGGCTTCCAGGGCGACCACGAGCCGCTCGACACCCCGAAACACGAGGCTTTGTATCCGCTCCGACGCCTCGACCAACTCGATCCGGCGTACCCGCTTCGAGAGACGGCTGAACGCGGCCTCCAGCTCTACTGTCGCCAATGGAGCGCCGACGCAGGAATGAAGACCGGCCCCATAAGAGACGTGGGGATTTGGCGCCCGTGAGAGATCGAGGCTGTCGGCATCGGGCCCAAACGCCGCCGGGTCGTGGTTGGCCGAACCGAAGAGGAGACCAACTTTGGAACCTGCCGAAATTCTCTGGCCTCCGAGCTCGGTGTCCTCGAGAACCCAGCGCTCGAACATTTGCAGCGGGGAATCGAATCGGAGCAACTCGTCCACTGCCGAGGCAATGGACGCCTCGCCACTGTGAAGGGCCCGGTATTGGTCGGGGTTGTTGGCCAAGGCCAGCAAGCCGTTGCCGATGGCATGGACCGTGGCCTCGTGGCCAGCGTTGAGAGTCAGGATCGAAGTTCCGACGATCTCCTCGTCTGTCAACGTATCACCCGACTCCTCGACCTCGAGCATGGCCGAGATCAGGTCGTCGCCCCGATGGCTCCGACGCTGATCGAGCACCGACTCCAGGTAGGCGACGAAGTCGGTGGTTGCACGGTCGGCGGCCAGACCTACCTCCTCCGTCACGTTCTGATCGAAGACCTTGACGATGGAGTGGCTCCAATCGAGCAACTTGGCATGGTCCTCGTCGGGAATCCCCATCAGCTCGGCGATCATCGCCACCGGGATCGGAGCCGCATACTCGCTGATCGCCTCCATCGTGCCTTGGTCCAGGACTCTGTCGAGAATCCGGTCCGCGGCCTCCTCGAGTCGCGGCCGGAACACCTCTGACGATCGGCGGGTGAAGGCCTTGGAGACGAGTCGTCGGAGACGGGTGTGGCGTGGCGGTTCGAGGTCGATGAAGGACTCGCGGATGTAGCGGGTCCACATCGGCCATTGCGGCGGGTAGATCCGCCGGTAGAGGTCGGGGTCTACCTCGTCCGTCGAGAGTCGATGTCGGAAGTCCCGGCCGAAACGCTCACGATCCTTGAGGATCGAGCTGACCATCTCGTGCCCCCCGACGAATGTCAGCTCCCAGATGTCGTCGTAGAAGACGGGCGCCTCGTTGCGGAGCCGGGCGTAGGTGGGGTAGGGGTTATCGAGAAAGTCCGGGGAGTACGGATCGAACATGACGGCTCCGCCGTCAGCGGGCCTCACCTTTGGCATACCGGGCGCCGTCGGCAGCCGGCATCCGAAGGCTCTGCGAGGCGACTGCGAGGACGAACAACGTGATCAGATAGGGGATGGCGTTGAGAAGCTGGTTCGGCACCTCGCCGACCAACATCCAAAACACGAGGAAGCCCACGCCCACCGAGCCTTGGACCACGGCCTTTCGCACGTTGGAACGGGTCATGGCGTAGATCCCGGCAATGATCAGCCCGATCGCCAGGGCCAGGATGAAAGACTTCACCAGTTCGGGGCCCCGGAAGCGGAGCGAGTCGCCGAAGCCGAAGACGAGAGAGCCACCGAGAACGCCAACCGGGATCCAGTTGCCGAAGATCATCGCCCCCAACCCGATGAATCCGCGTCCACCACTCATCCCCTCCCGGTAGATCCCGGCCTGGACCAGTACCAGGAAGGCGCCGGCCAGCCCGGCAAGCATGCCGGAGATGACGACCCCGTAGTACTTCATCCGGAGCACGGGCACCCCGAGTGACTCCGCGGCCCAGGGGTCCTCACCACAGGATCGGAGCCGAAGGCCCCACGCGGTCCGCCAGAGAAGCCATGCCGAGAGAGGGACGATGGCAAGCCCGATGAGAGTCAGCCAGTTCACGTCACCAAAGAAGCCACGCATGATCCCGGCGATGTCGGATACGAAGAACCAGCTCTTCTCCTCCAGCCAACCGAGAGCGTCAGGGCTTTGCCAGCCGAACAGCTGGCCGCCGGCGAGGAAGGGAAAACTGACATTCTCGATACCCTGGATCGGTGGCGACTGGATCACCGATCCGCCCGTCTCCTCGGTGTAGACGACCGAAGACAGGAAACGCATCGCACCCAGGCCCAGGATGTTGATCGCCACACCGGAGACGATGTGATCCACGTTGAAGGTGACAGTGGCCAGGGCATGTAACAAACCGAACATGGCACCGCCAACAATGCCTAGGGCCACCCCTTCCCACGGGCCGAACATCCATGAGCCCCAGGCGGCGAACCAGGTGCCCGCAATCATCATTCCCTCGAGACCGATGTTCACCACGCCCGATCGCTCCGAGTAGAGCCCACCGAGTCCGGCAAGGAGGATGGGTATCGAGAGCCGTAATGCCGCGCTGGCAGTGCTCCGAGAGGTGAGGTCTTCGGTCCCCGTGATCAGCTCGGCAATGGTCATGACCAGGATCCCGGCCAGCGCGATGATCACAATGCGCCGCGACCTGGCCGGAAGCCGTGTCCGCCGAGTTACTACTTCTGCCGTTGTCATGCCGCCACCTGAGCCGCTTCGTCGGCCTCTGTCGCTCGGGCCGCAGCGGCGACGGTCCGACGTTGCACGTAGCGAGAGATCACTTCGTACACGATGACGACGGCCAGGACGACGATGCCCTGAATGATGGTCACGATCTCCTTGGGCACATCTTTGAGGTCGAGGATCAGCGACGACCGGTTCATGAACCCGAAGAGCAGGGCTCCAAAGGCCATGCCTACCGGATTGTTCCGCCCGAGCAAGGCCACCGCGATGCCGGAGAATCCGTAACCAGCGGGAAAGTCCTGCGGGTACTGGTGATAGAAGCCAAGCAGTTGGGATACTCCAACGAGACCCGCGAGCCCACCCGAGATGAGCATCGTCTTGATCACCATCGCCTTCGGGTCGACCCCGCTGGCGTTGGCGGCCGACGGGTTGATGCCGCTGGCGCGGAGGTCGTATCCGAACCGGCTCTTGTTGACGAGGTAGTGATAGCCGATACCGAGGAAAATGGCGATGATCAGAAAGCCATGGAGCTCTGAACCGGCTCGGGGCTCGATCCCAAACCATCCCAACACCGGGTTCAGCGACGGAATCCATCCGGTTTCCGGGATCAAATCCGTTGCGATGGTCAACCCAGCACTCTCGGCCTTGAAAACATTGAGGAACAGCCACGCACTCAACGAGAAGGCAATGAAGTTGAGCATGATCGTGGAGATCACCTCATGGACACCTCGCTTCACTTTCAATAGAGCAGGGATCAGTGCCCAAACCGCCCCGACCGCCACACAGACCAGGAGAATCGATAAGACGTGCAGCACGGGTGTGATGGAGTACAGGGCGCCGACATAGGCCCCGACCAGAGCGGCAAGCAGGTACGCCCCCTCGACTCCGATATTGAACAGGCCCATCTTGAAGCCAACGGCAACGGCCAGGGCGGATACGAAGAGTGGGATGGCATCGTTGACGGTGATGATCAACGAGGCAGTCGTCGTGCCAAAGGTGATCATCTCCTTGTAGGCCTGAATCGGATCGATGCCCACCAGGAGAAGAGCGATGGCCGCGATCCCGAAAGCGATGATCAACGCGAGGAGCGGCGCCACCACTGCGGTCAGCAGTCTCCCCCTCTTCACGAAGCCTTCTCCTGTCCCGCACCGGTCATGTACGAGCCGAGAACCTCGGGCGTAACCTGATTTGGATCCAACTTCGCCACGAATTTGCCTTCGAACATGACGTGGATGGTGTCGGAGAGCCCGATCAACTCCTCGAGATCGGCGGAGATCAGCAGGATTCCCATGCCGGCAGCGCGAGCAGCCTTCAACTCCTCCCAGACCGCCGCCTGGGCGCCGATGTCGATGCCGCGGGTGGGTTGGGCTGCGATCAAGACCACCGGGTCGGCCATGATCTCGCGCCCCACGACCAACTTCTGCTGGTTGCCCCCGGACAAGGCGGTGGCCGGCACGTCGACGTTCGGGGTCTTCACCGCGAATCTGCGAATGATCTCCTCGGTCTGCTTGCGCGACCCCTTCTTGTCGATCCAGATCCCGTTGGCGTAAGGCTCCTGGTATTGATGGCCTAGCGCGGCGTTCTCCCAGAGTGGGGAGGACAGGAGCAGCCCTTGCCGATGCCGATCCTCAGGGATGAGGCCGATCCCGGCACCGCGGCGCTCCCGGGCGGGAAGATGTGACACCGACTCACCGGCGAGTGTCACTTCGCCCGTCGCGTCAGAAGCTAGGCCAATGATCGAGTCGACAAGTGATCCCTGGCCGTTGCCCTCAACCCCGGCAACACCGACGATCTCCCCCTTCCGAACCTTGAAGGTCACTCCGTCCAGCACGGTGCGACCGTCTGCGGACAGGAGCCCGAGGTCGCTGACCTCGAGCAACACCTCGTCTTGCACTGTCGACTCTCTGGTTTGCGGTGATGGGAGCTCCGAGCCGATCATCATCTCCGCCAACTCCCTGGCATCTACCTCAGCAGGAGTCGTGGTTCCAACAGTCATCCCGCCACGCATGACGGTGATGCGATCGGCGATCGAGAGCACCTCGTCGAGCTTGTGCGAGATGAAAAGAACCGTTTGTCCCTCGCTGGTGAGCTCGCGTATCGAGTCGAAGAGCTCGTCCACTTCTTGGGGCACGAGCACAGCAGTCGGCTCGTCGAGAATGAGGATGCTTGCCCCCCGGTAAAGAACCTTGATGATCTCGACGCGCTGTCTCTCCCCCACCGACAGGGCTTCGACTCGCTGGGTCGGGTCCAGACGCAATCCGTACGAGTCGCCGAGCTCCTTTATGCGATTGGCTGCAAAGTCAAAGTCGATCTCCAGGCCGGACCGCGGCTCTGAGCCCAACACCACATTCTCGAGAACGGTGAGATTGTCCGCCAACATGAAATGCTGGTGGACCATCCCGATCCCGGCGTCGATCGCCTCTTTTGGCGACTTGAAGGCAGTGGGTTCGCCGTTGATCGCAATGGTGCCCTCGTCGGGGCGAACCATCCCGTAGATGATCTTCATCAGGGTCGACTTGCCGGCCCCGTTCTCACCGACAATGGCGTGCACCTCGGAGGGCAGCACGGTGAGCTCGACGTCTTTGTTGGCGACGACACCGGGGTAACGCTTGGTTACGCCTCTGAGCTCAATTGCAGGTGCCTGGGCCAATTTCCCGTCCCAATAAAGAACGCCGGGCCCAGGAACCCTGGGCCCGGCGCAAATTAGCAGGAGTGCCTTAGGTCAGGCCGCCGGCTCCGTGGGAACAACAATCGTCCCGTCGATGATCTGAGCGGCATAACCGTCCAGATCAGCTGCGATGTCGTCGACGAATCCACCCGTCTTGGAGTAACCGACGCCTTCTTCGGCGAGACCGAGCCGAACCGCACCTGCGGTGAAGCTCCCCTCGAGGAAGTCGGTGATTGACTTGCCCACCGCAACGTCGACCCGCTTCAACATCGAGGTCAGGATGTGCTCCTGAAGAGCGGGATCGCTCACCGTGTTGTATTGGTCGGAGTCAACCCCGATGGCCCAGAGGAAGCTCTCGTCGGTCGACAACTCGTCGGCCGCCTGGAACAGACCCAAACCGGAACCACCGGCAGCGTGGAAGATCACGTCCGCACCCTGTCCGTACAGAGCGAGAGCAGCTTCCTTGCCCTTTACCGGGTCGTTGAATCCGGTGAAGTCCGGAACCTGGGTGAGATACACCGCAGGCAGGATGGTGATGTCAGGGTTGGCTGCAAGTGCGCCAGCCTCGAAACCAGCCTGGAACTTCAGGATCAAAGGCACCTGAACGCCACCGATGAACCCGACGGTCCCGGTCTCGCTCTTCATCGCGGCGGCCACACCCATCAGGAACGAACCCTGCTCCTCAGAGAAGAGCATGCATCGGACGTTGGGCATCTCGACCACGGTGAAAGTGTCGTCCTGGGGGCAGTCGTCGGTGATGGCAAACATCGTGTCGGGGAACTCGGTCCCGACGCGCCAGACGTTTTGAGCAAAAGCGAAGCCGTTCGCAATGATCAGTTCCTGGCCCGACTCGGCGAGCAGCCGGAGGTTCTCCTCACGGTTCTCACCACCGGCGTCAGGAGCGAGCTCCTCACCGGTGTAGCCGTACATCGCCATTCCGTCGTCCCACGCCAAAGCCGCGAGGTCGTTGAATGACAGGTCGCCACGGCCACCTACGTCGAAAGCCATTCCGATGGTCCGACCCTCTCCGATGAGGGCTGCTGCAGTCGTCGTCGGCGCGTCAGCACCTGTAGTAGTCGTATCTCCGCCGGCGGTGGTGGACGACCCACCCGCCGTGGTTGTGGTGTCACCGCTACCGCTATCGCCACAGGCCGCCAGGACCAGTGCCAATGCTGCCAGTGCGGCAAACACCCGCATAAAGCGTTTCACGCAGTAT
>DATDJH010000271.1:0-3863 GCA_036520635.1 Acidimicrobiia bacterium | reverse complement strand
AATTTGGGACACGGTGACCGACTGGATTGCAGCCAACCATCCGGACACGGTCGATCAGGTCCTCACCCCCGACCTGCGGAGGCCCGTCCTCGACGCCAACTCGGTCGCACTTTGGGAGCAGTACACCGAGGAGTATGTCGCGTCATCCACGGGTTGAGCCCACGTCCGCGGTCCGTGGGATCAACCAGGCAACCCCCCGGTTGCTCTCATATCGTTCTATGCCCGGATGAGGGGTGATGGTCACCCAAAATATCTCTGTTACATGTCGAGCCGGCCGGGCATAGACATCTCATGGAGGTCGGCATAAGGAACTCGCGAGTCCTCTCGAACGAGGAAGCCAGATTTGCTGACCTCTACCGGCGTCACGGCAAGCAGCTCCATGCTTATTGCCTCCGACGGACGTCAGGATCAAACGCAGCCGATGCCGTCGCCGAAACCTTCTTGGTGGCATGGAAGAAGATCGAAATGGTTCCGGAGGGAGAGGCAGCACTTGCGTGGCTCTACGCGGTGGCCTATCGGGTCCTCTCCCACCAATGGCGACACAAGGCACGCAGCCGGAGGCTGATCGAGCGACTTAGTGGTCTGACCGATTCCGAACCCCCACCCCCCGATGTTCTCCTGGTCAGAAGCGAGGAGTATCGGATGGTCGTCAAGGCGTCGTCTCGGCTCAAGCCAATCGATCAAGAGATCTTGCGTCTGACGCTCTGGGAGGAGTTGTCACACGCCGACGTCGGGGTGGTGCTCGGGATCGAGGCCAGCGCTGTCAAACAACGCGCCTATCGCGCTCGTCGCAACCTCGCAATCGAATACCAGAAACTAACCAAGGACCGTCAACCCCCCACTGCCCTCGAAGGAGGTGAATCGTGACCAACGAAGATCACATCGTGGCCTTGTTCGCCAAAGCGAACCCGGTTCCGTCGCTGGATCTACTCGACCCGGTCGAGGCTTTGGACATCGAACGCCTCACCCACCCATCCGAGAGGAGCAGCGCCATGACCGACGTCGAGGCTATTCAGCCCAAGAAAGGTGAGCGGCAATCGGGATCACGACTTCTTCTCGGTCTGGCCGTGGCCGTGATCGCATTCATAGCCCTGGGGATCTTTGTCACCAAGGAGAATGCAGCTGCCACACCCGAATCGGTCGCCAACGCCTATATGGAGGCTCGGGAGGATCTCGATTCTGAAACGGCGCAGTCCCTGTTCGCTGAGGGTGCGACCATGAGCGAAGAGGGGTTCACCCTTCCCCAATTGCCTGGGTTGTTCAGCTGGTATCAGGCGTCCAACTGGAATTGGACCCCTGGCGAGTGCACGGAAGCCTCAACAGGGCCAAAAGGAACTCTTGTCAGATGCAGTTACGAGTTCGAGAACGACTGGACTCGCGCGCTGGGGCACGCGGCGGTGACCGGCAACCTTCAGCTCCAGGTGTCAGAGGGTGAGATCACCAAGCTGACCTCCGCTCTCGATACCGGGCAATTTGGCGATGTTTGGGAGGGCTTTCTGACTTGGATGATTGAGAACCATCCCGACGACTTCGACCAGATGTATGTCTCGGGCGGCACGGCCCCGCTGATCGATCCCACCTCGATCGCTCTCTGGGAGCAACACACCGAGGAGTTCGTGGCCTCACTTGAGAACTGACCCCTAGGAGCCCACAGGTCACGGAGACGTACCATCGTCTCCGTGACCTTGGAAGTCGCCATTGTCGGAACCGGAAAGGTCTTTTCAACGGCCTTTCCACACCGGGGGGCGCTTCTCGAGAAAGGCCGCCACCCCCTCCGCCATGTCCTCAGTGCCGAGGGCGACGGCTTGGGCCTGGCCCTCCCATCCGAGGGCGTCGGCCATGCTCGACTCGAACGATGCATTGAGGGTTTGCTTCACGAATGTCTGACCCATCGGCGCCCCTGCCAGCAATGACTCGGCGAGCTCTGTCACCCGCGTCTCGAGGCCTTCCACTGGGACCAGCTCGAGGACCAGCCCGATACTGAGCGCCTCCTCAGCTCCGATGATGCGCCCGGAAAGCGCCAACTCCTTGGCCCGTTGCAGCCCGACGATCCGGGGCAGGAGCCACGACCCGCCGAAGTCCACGGTGAGCCCTCGCTTGACGAAGATCTCAGAGAAACGGGCTCGTTCGGTGGCCACGACGAGATCGCACCCGAGAGCGAGATTCATCCCGGCGCCAACTGCGACCCCATCGACGGCTGCGATGGTCGGCTTGGTCAGTCGGTGCAACGTGAGAGCCGCCGATCCGATCTCTTTCATCCTTTGATGGCGGTCGGTTATGGACTGCAACACTTCGAGACGACTGGGGTCGAGATCGGCCCCGGCACAGAATTCCCCGCCCGCTCCGGTCAACACCAGGATCCGTTGCTCGGAGGCCTCGAAATCCTCGAATGAGGAACGAAGCTCACCCCAACCGTCGAACGGGATCGCGTTCTTTCGGTCAGGACGGTCAATTGTCGTCCATCGCACAGGGCCGCGGTCCTCCGATGAGAGCCAGGTCATAGGTTGACGGTAGACCGATAACAGGGCCGTTACCGTTCGCCTGTGGGTTTCAATCCTTTTCGCGAGCAGAACAAGAGCGCGGCCGATATCGCGGCCATGGTCATCGCGCTCCTTGCGATCCTGGCGGCGGTGGCATGGGCGATCTTCTCGGGGTGACTGTCAGCCCGGTGCAGCCCTATGCGGCCCGCAAGGAGTACCTCTGCCCGGGTTGTCAGAACACGATCCCGCCAGGAGTGTTCCATCTCGTCGTCGTCCCCGATGACGAGCCGGACCTTCGCCGGCACTGGCATCATGGCTGCTGGCACAAGGAAATGCGACGCCGCTTCGGCGTCACTCAGGCGTCGCGGCGCTGAAGACCCCACCAAGTCAGGGCGAGTCCCAAAATCGTCCATCCGGCGATGATGGCGAGGGCGTGGGCCTGGCTGAGGTCCCCACCGGGGACAAATGCCCCGAACGAGCCTCCCATCTCGACGTCGAACAGCCCGTTGGTGGCCGCCGACAGTGAAACGTTCTGATAGGGAGCCCATATGGCGAGGATGCTCTCGGCGAACGAAAAGGCGATAACCGCGCCGATGGCCGGGCCCACCGAACGCAGCATCGCGATAGCGCCCATGGCCAGGGCAACCCAGGCGATCTGGATCACTCCCACCTTCCAAACGATGTCGAGCCAATCCAGTGCTGACGGGCCGCCTTCACCATCGGCAACGAGCGCGGTGAGAACCGCCCAGCCAGCGATCCCAAGCAGCATCGCCAGCCATGAAGCGGCTGTGATCACCGTCAGTCGAGCGGCGATGTGACCCGGCTTGCTCGAATTCCGGGTCAGTGACGTTGCCCACACCGTCGATGCCAGATCGGCGCCTATCAACACCACGGCCAGGATCATCGGGAACCAGGTCTGCCCAACAACCTGCTGCGCACCGACGAGGAAGGCCTCGGGCTTGGCCAACACCGGGATGTCCTGGGCCAGATCGGGGGCGATCTTGCGGAATATGAGAAGGATGAAGGCCAATAGCCCCACCAGGAAGCCCAGGATGAGGACCATCACCGGGTACAGCTTGCGCCGGCTGATCTTCAGGTATTCGGCGTGAACCAGGCTCATGTCGACGCCTCGGAGGTCATCCCCAGGAATACCGCCTCGAGGGAGCTTCGGGCGGAGGTCACCTCGCTCGGGTAGATGCCCGAGGTTGCGAGAACTTGGATTATGCGGCTGCCGTCCTCGTCGTGGACCGTCAGGCCATCGCCGGCGGAGGTGGACTCGATCCCGGCCGCGGCAAGCACGGCGACCGCCGCGCTCTGATCGACCACTACGACCCGGGTCCCCCGCCCATCGCCCAAGAGCTCATCGAGCGTGCCCTGCGCGAC
>DATDJH010000270.1:0-3818 GCA_036520635.1 Acidimicrobiia bacterium | reverse complement strand
AGGACCCGAGGGCGCCGCAGAACCTCTATCCAATCGGAGGACTGGAGCGCGAGCTACGCCGTCGGCTCGGTGACCGCGATCTCGTGATCAGGGCACTTCGGCTGGCAGCGGCTTGAGCGAGAGCTCACTGCGCGAGGCGAGCAGCGCGCCGAGGATGACCAATCCGATCCCGAAGATCGCAATCGGCGAAACCACTTCGTCGCGGAACACCACCCCAAGAACCAGTGCAACGACTGGGTAGAGGTAGGTCACGAATGAGGCGCGGGTAGGGCCCACGCTCCCGACCAGAGATCCCATCAGCACCAGGGCGAAGCCGGTTCCGATCACACCGACTATTGCCATCGCCGCCAAGGAGGGCCAGGCGAAATGTGATTGGGTCAGCCCGTAGATCCCGTATGGCGTCACCAGTGCTAGAGCCACCCACTGCACCCGGGCCATGACCGCCAGCGACCCGTACTTCTGCTGGAGGGGAGCCACCATGTTGGTGGCGAAGGCGTAACAGATGGTCGCCACCACCACGAGGACAACACCTATCGCAGCACTTGTGCTCTCACCCGCGGAGGGGAGGGCGATGGCGAGGATGCCGCTGAACCCAACCACCAGGCCGATGAATTGGAGCCGCCCAGGGAGCTGCCAGAGCAGGATCGAGGCGACCAGAGCGGTGAAGATCGGAGTGGCGCCGTTCAACATCCCAGTGACGGACGAGTCGATCCACTGCTGGGCGATGGGGAAGATCACGAAGGGTATGGCAAGCCAAATCAGCCCGAGGACCGCGATCCGCTTTCGCTCCATCCTGGGAATCTGGGCCCTACGGGCTTGCGGGAGTGCTGCCATAAAGGCGGCGCCGAAGCCAATCCGGAGCCAGGTGACGAGACCGGGGTGAAACGCGTCGAGCCCGATCGCCATCCAGAGGAATGACGATCCCCAGATCGCGGAAATACCCAAGAAAAGGCCCCAGTCCCTGGGGCTGAATGCCTCCCGGTTGGTGCCGTGGGAGGTGGTCAGGATCTGGTTGGCCACACGTGCTCGTTTCTCATCTCTGTCAAGAACACCAGCGCCGCCTCAGCGGTTGCAGGATCTAGGAACGCCGGTACGGCTTCAGATAGTCCGGGAGCTCGACACCTGGCTCGAGGTCCGGCGCCGGCTCGGCCGTGCCCACCGTCAACTGGAGAGGAATGACACCCGCCCAGACACCGGTGCCCAGGTCCGACTCGGCATCATCGGGGGGGCCGACATGCACCTTGGCCGACACCTCATCGAGGCCGACCTCGAAGATCGCCGTCTTGCGCAGCTCCTGGGTTGTGGGGCGCCTGATGTCGGCCAACCGACCCGGGATCACCGCCTCCACGATCACGTCGAGCGCTGCCTCATGCTCCTCGCCTTCGAGGAAGCGGCCGTGACCGTGGATGACGACGCTGCGATAGTTGGCCGAGGACTCGAATGCACTGCGGGCCACCACCAGTCCGTCCACCAGCGTGACCGCAATGCTCAGAGGCGAGCCCCTTTTGACCGCAAGCATCAAGCCCGAGGCGTGGGATCCGTGGAGGAGGACCCGGTCACCATCACGGGCGTAAAGAGTCGGGATGACCACCGGGCGCCCGTCATTCAGGTAGGCAACATGACAGACGAATCCCTCGTCGAGGATGGCATGGATGTTGCTCATGTCGTGAACGGCGAGCTCGGCGAGCCTCCGAATCACGGTCTTCTTCGATGACATGTCAATCCTCCTGCTTCGCCTCGCGGGTCATCAGGCGGAGCACCGCCTCCCGCGGCTGAAGGCCGTCGTAGAGGACCTGGCCGACGTGACTGGCGATAGGCATCTCTATACCTTGCCGACCGGCCAGATCGAGCACGGCCCTGGTCGTTTTCACGCCTTCAGCCACCATTTGCATCTCGGCTTCGACTTCAGTGAGCGTCTTCCCCGATGCGAGGGCGGCACCAACCTGGTGGTTGCGGCTGGCGGTTGAGATGCAGGTTGCGATCAAGTCGCCCATCCCCGCCAGGCCGGCAAAGGTGGCCGGACGCCCGCCGAGAGCCACACCGAGGCGGGTGAGCTCCGCGAGGGCCCGGGTGATCAGTGAAGCTCTCGTGTTGTCACCGAATCCGAGGCCATCAGACATGCCGGCTGCGATTGCCATCACGTTCTTCAAGGCGCCGCCCAGCTCACAGCCCACCACATCGTCGTGGGTGTAGACCCTGAATGTGGGTCCCATGAAGACATCCTGAAGGCCGCGCGCTGTTGCCTGGTCGGCCATAGCGATGACACTCGCGGTCGGCTGACCGGCGGCGACTTCGCCGGCGAGATTGGGTCCGGTCATCACCCCGACCAGCGAGCCCGGCTTTCCCGGCGAAGCTTCCCTAACAACCTGCGTCATAGTCGCCAGGGTCTCCTGCTCGATGCCCTTGGTCAGGGAGAGCACCGGGATCTCTTCAGCCACGACATTGGCGATTTGGCTGTAGATCTCCCTGAACCCATGGGACGGGATGGCCATGACGATGGCCGAAGCGCCATCGACCGCGGCCTCGAGATCTGAGGTGGTGGTCAGACCTTCGGGCAGGGCGAGCCCTGGCAGATATTGACGGTTCTCGCCTGTTTCGGTGATCTCTTTCGCCAGTTCCGGGCGCCTTGCCCAGAGCACCGTTGGCGTCGAGCGGGCGGCCAGGGCGGCGGCGGTCGTCCCCCATGAGCCGGCGCCGACAACTGCGATCCTGTCCATGTCGGCACGCTAGCCAGTCGCCGCCATGCCCTTCCTAACCTGCGCCCAGCATGAGCCTGACCATCGGCATCGTGGGCCTCCCCAACGTCGGAAAGTCGACACTCTTCAACGCGCTAACCGACGCCAGGATCCTCGCCGCCAACTATCCGTTCGCCACCATTGAGCCCAACACCGGCGTTGTGCCCATTCCTGACCCTCGACTTCAGGAGCTGGCGAGCCTGTTCGACTCGAAGAAGGTCACTCCGGCGACAGTGACTTTCGTCGACATCGCCGGGTTGGTTCGAGGTGCCAGCGAGGGCGAAGGCCTGGGCAATCAGTTCCTGGCAAACATCCGTGACGTCAACGCGATCTGCCACGTGGTCCGGGTGTTTGATTCCGAGAGTGTCGTCAGGGTGGGCGAAGGCGGTTCCCCGGCATCGGACATCGAGACCATCGAGACCGAGTTGGGTCTCGCCGACCTGCAGACAATCGAGAAGCGTCTTCCGCGGCTGGAAAGAGAGGCAACCCTGGACCGGTCACTGGCACCTCAGGTCGAGTTGCTTCGGGCCCTGCAGGAAAAGGTTGGCTCGGGGGAAATGGTGAGCAGCGATCGGAGCCTGATGGCCCGTCAGCACGAGTTTGCCGACCTCCACTTGCTCACCGCCAAGCCGATCATCTATGTCTTCAACTGCGATCCGGGCCTTCTCATCGACGCCGACAGGAGGTCGGAGCTTGTGGCAACGGTCGCCCCTGCCGAGGCACTCTTCCTCGACGCCCAGATCGAGGCCGAGTTGAACGAGCTCGACGAAGAAGACAGGGTCGAGATGCTCGCAGCCGTCGGACAGGAAGAGCCGGGGCTGAACTCGGTTATCAGGTCCGCCTATCGGACATTGGGCTTGCAGAGCTATCTGACGGCGGGGGAGAAAGAGGCGCGAGCCTGGACAATCAGATCCGGAGCGACCGCCCCCGAAGCTGCCGGAGTCATCCACACCGATTTCGAGCACGGATTCATCGCGGCAGAGGTGATCGACTTCGACCAGCTGGTCCGGGCAGGTTCGTGGGTCGAGGCCAGGTCAAAGGGCATGGTTCGCACCGAGGGCAAGTCGTATGTGATGCGCCCGG